>NZ_CP059578.1 GCF_014109825.1 Legionella sp. PC997 | reverse complement strand
ATTAAGTAAGCTCATGAAGAACTAAGGTGACTACACCCCAAATAACCATCTCATTTTCTTCTGTGATATCAATGGGTTTAAATTTGGAGTTTGCAGGAAGTAATTGCACCCTGCCCCCTTTCTTGGAAAGGCGCTTAACGGTGAGCTCTCCATTGACTGCTGCAATAACAATTCGACCGTCAGTTGGCTCTATACTCCTATCAACTAGAAGCCAATCCCCAGAAAATATTCCGGCCTCAACCATAGAATCTCCGGTGGCTTGCAGCACAAATGTTGCTGATGGGTGCTTTATGAATTTGGTATTTAAATCCAGATACCCCTCAATATAGTCATCTGCAGGAGAAGGAAATCCTGCTTGAACTTTACTTGAAAATACAGGTAATTGATAAACCGGTTGGCTTTTCAATCGCTCTAATTCTGCTAATTGTGATAAAGGGATGCGAACAGCTTTAGTGGGTTCGCCTTTTGGGCGCCCTGCCCCCTCTCTTTTTCCACCTCTTGGTGACATAGTAATTCTTTTTTTTTGATTTACGTACAAATATCATAAGCTGTAGAAATTTCTCTGTAAACCCATTTGAAGGTAGGAGAAACAAAATTGAAGTTAAGTGTTCGAGAAGATCGATAATATTTTAAGATAAAAAAATTCAAATATAATGAGGGAAAAATCAGCGAAATGTTTGAACAAGCTTGAAGCGCCCTTGATGAGATAATCAGCTTTTGCTGTTTAGAACTAATAATTCTTTCTAGAATTAAATTTATAGTTTCGTAAAAAAATTAAATGTTTAGTATCAAGACTGCTATGATAAATATAAATAGTTGTACTTACCAACTATGGTATAGCAATGGAAAATATAAAATGCCTCATGAGGGGTTTTTGGAGCCAATGCCCATCATGTGAAATAGCTTACAATGAAAATAATGTTTACCAAGAGAGTGAATAGTATGTATAAAAATAATAAGCATATTGTTCCTAAAAAAATAAATTTTAAATTAATCTACATTAGTCTATTTATTATTTTATCTATTATGGTTTATTTTCTGGTATCACATAGTTTAGGAGTAAAAAGCCCTACCGATCGAATAAACTCACCGCAAATTATTACGATCGATGGTAGGAGTATAAATTTGGCTCAACTTATTATGGAAACCAATAAGGGGATTGATAGCCTTAACCAATGCCTTATTGTTTGCAATCAAAACCTTAATTCACAGAATATTTGTTTAGCTGTAAATGACCTTAACAAAAATAAAGCCGATCTATCTTTATTAAGAAATTATTATAATTCTGGTTTATATAGATTTGAGCTTACTTCACAACAAAAGCAATCCCTAGAAAAAATTAAAAATAATATGATCGAAATTAACAATAAAATGCAACTTATTGAATTCACTTGCAAGCAAATAGATTATTCAGCTTCAAATCAAATACCTTCAGAGATAATGTTCGAAATGCCTGAGTTCAATTTTCATATTGGTGAAAATAAAATACCTACCCGAAGCTGGTTGAAAGAAAACAAAGACCTATTTTCAATTGCGACATGTAATTCTATTATGGAAATAAAAGCCTGGAAAAAACGTTTGAAGAAAAGAAAAATTAATCTAGATTTATGTATATATCATATTATGCCCACATTGTTTGATAAATGTATAAAAGTTAACTCTCATATGCTTCCTTCAGCTATTGATAAAATAAACGTCATATTTACACGTGATATGATAATTGGTTGCTTAGTTGGCAGTTTTGCACAAGACAATGGTTTTATTCCTCGTAAATAGAAAATTTATAACAAGTTAACGTTTTTTTAGTCTGATATGGTTTTATCTAAACATCTCTGTATTTTTTCTTTTTCCGAATTTATATCATCCACTAAGACATTTATCTTTTTCAATGTTTGCTCATCTTGAGAGGATACTGTTTTACCTTGCATTACATCATTAATTCTGTTGATATCACTAGTGAAATCTTTTCTTAACTGAATAAATTCCTGGCATTCAGATGAGAATTTGTCATTGGTCTCACAGCTTAATCTACAATTCCGAAGATGTATATCTGCATAAAATATTTTTGAGTAAACAATATCTAAATTTATTCCAGCGGAAACAAAATCTACAGTACTATTTATTGATGTCTTTTTTTGATTCTTACAAAAATCTTTTATTGAATTAATTTTTTCTTTTATTTTTAATATTCTGTCATTAAAATTTAAAATCAGTCTTTTTGTTGCAGAATTTAGTCTAGATATAGTAGTTGGCCTTACACTTCTCGTAAAATTTAAAATCTTAGCACTTGTGCTTTGCATGTATTTCCGGAGTTCTACGCACCTATCATCACACTCGTCTATACACTGGTTGAGTAAATTTTCAGCCTCAGTAATGGTGTTAGATATATCTTGCAAATTAACACCACCAAGATAAGGTACCTCTGCTTTATTCTGATTCATTAATTGTGTATTTGTGGTTGGTAAGAATGTTTGAGCTTGAAATGGGCCTCTTAATATTATATAAAGAATAATTAAAATTAATACGCCAAGTAGTACATAGATAATTTTTTTAAAGTAATTTTCCGTTTTATCATTTTCATTTACAAGTGGATAATTCTTAAATCTTGCAGTAAGAAGAAATATTGCTCTTTCCTCCTCATCTGTTAATTTACCTCCCGGATTTTTTAATTTATTTATAATATCTAATATATTTGGTAGTTCTTTATTTGATAAAGGTATTCTATTAATTACACTATGTTCTATAAAGCATCCTTCGACAGATCCATTTTTCAAGTACAATAATAATACGCCTGGTTCTATTTTATCATCACTGGGAATATCACCAACTACTAATTTAATTTTATAATAATTGTTACCCAAGTAATCAGGATGCTTATTATAAGCATTATAACAAGAAGGGCATTGCCATTCTGGGCAAGTTTCATTTTCTTTGCGAACGTATCCACATTCGCTCCAGGGACATTTCATTTGTCACCCAAAATAGTAAGAATAAATATGCTTTAATTAAAGTTTATTATTATTTGTAATAAAATAAAGGTTTTTAAAGAATTAAAACTACCTTAGGGGTGGCCATCATATATATCAAGAGAACTCCTCCTGTATTTTTTATAGAGAATACCATAAAGACATATCTGGTTATGTAAATATGTCATGTTAAACTCTAGAAAGCACCTTGATAAATGATCTGCCATCCAAATAACTTCTAAATTCTACAAGTAGTTTGACAGATTACAAACAGACTTATCCACAGAAAATGTGCCATAACGCATTGATGAAATAATATACAATACATCAACTTATGTCACCACTTTTAACCATTCGCTTTCTTTTGCCACTGAGTAATGTAAGAGTTCTCATAGCCCTCAATCATAGCTACCTGGGAAGCCCACTCCCTTTCCCAAGAACTAGGTTTAAATGCCTTATTCCAAGCAATAAATAATTTCTTTTGTGAGGAGCTCAAAGAAAGATCATAATGTTCATCCATAAAAAGGTAAGCCCGTGCGACAACTCCTTTTGCTGTATTAGGGGGTTCGCCACGAAGAGAGGCTTTATCAATTTTCATTGCACATCCTAGGAAATCAGATTGATTGGGTAATAAGGCAAATCGGTAGTTAGATCGCGCTTGATTCACAATCCCGGTTTCTGGCTATAAATTGTAAAGTACTACATGTTGAAATCGCTTATCTATTTTTTCACAACATTTGCGTCCTTTATACATCCTTGCACGGCTGTTCTCACATAATGGAGTCCGCCAGCATTCAAATTGTCGTCCAAAATGCTGAGCTGCCATGATATGTTCCCATTCAATACTATGCGCCCTCTTAATTGCTTCAGCAGCTTGCATATTGCAGTTGGCTAAATCAACATATTTTTCTTTATAGTTACACTGACAATATATTGTTTGAGGGTGTTGTTGAAATAGCTGGGATGCAATTTTCTTAGCTTGCGGTGATTGGGCATAACTTGAAGTGATGCAGCACAGTAATAATAAGAATCGAAGCATAAAAATACTACAAACAAAAAGTATGTCTAATTATAAAATGAGTCTTTTTTTTATATAGATATTATCTCAAGTAAAAGAAGTAAGTAATAAAATCTGGCATATGTGATTATTATCTGCGCTACCACAAATTTTCGAATAGAAATATAGCTAGAATAATACGATTTGTGATTTGTTTCGAGATCTAGTCTTGAGACAAGATTACAGCGTAGATTTTACATGGACAGTTCCACGTAGAACCATACCATCAAAAAATAAGACCGCTCCATTTTTTTATAGAGAATCGTCCACAGTATGCTCAACCAGCAAACTTATATTACTCTGTTGTATACTTTGTTATTCAAACAAATTGTTCAAGCACAATGTTTTATATCATTTAAAAGATGTTGCTGCTCACTTTCTTGTTCAATTAATGTCTGTTGATGCCAGAGAGCTTCAAGCTCATTTTTTATGCTCTTAATTTGTTCTCGAATTTCGATTATAACTTGTTGATTTGATTGTTGATAAATACTTTGTGTTAATTTATCAATCAAGCAGCTTTTCTCATACATTCTAGATTCAATGAGAATTAACCGTTCTTCCTTTTCATTGTTAATACCATCATTTAGATTGATTTCTTTATCCTTTTGTTGCTTCCATTGTTGTTCAAATGATTCTTGTTTGTCTTTAAATGATTGACCCAAATAGAAATGTTTATAAAAACCTTTAGGAGTTCTCCATTGATTGTTACGGATCATTTTCGAGAGAATATTATTCCGATGTTTAAAGCACTCTATTTGAGGTAAGTAAAAATCTCTGTTTAATAGTGCAAATAAATATTCAGCAACTACTTGTTTCGGAGATGAAAATTGTTTGAGATGTTTATAGGTTAAATTAAAAAAAGTACCCAGGATAAGATTCTTTATTTCATTGGGTATTTCTTCTTTAATGTCGTAATAAAGTAAGTTTTTTATCGACTCTATTTGTTGATTGAGTCGATGGACGGTTTCTTTATCCACAGAACAAGTTAATTTTTCAAAAATAATATTATTTTTATGTTCATAAAGATCTCTTATATTTAATCCCCTCAAAATGAGAGGATCGATTCCCTCATTTTGAGAGGATTTATTGCAATCTGTTTTTAAATAATCTCGGTTTTCGTTTCTGTCTTGCCAAGAAACTGATTCATTGTTGTGGGTATTTGTTGTAGCTCCCGGAGGTGTTTTGGAGACATCTTCTGAAGATTTGAGCAGTGTAAGTAGTTTTTCGGTTATATAAATGTAGGCGCCTTTCTTGACTTCAAATTCACCTTGCTCTTTGGTTCTGCTATAGAGTGCCTGCCGTCGTTCAATAAACCCTTCATCATGTAATTCTTTGATGTATCGCTCTAGAGTGCTTCTAGGAATACCCGTGTCTTCAACAATTTGAGAGTATGGTTTCATAAACCATTTTTTTTGGGAGTTTTTTAATTTATAAGTGCTGGTTTGCCAACCGAGAAGTATGTAATCTACCAGTTGTGCCTTTCGGGCAGATGGAATCACTTTAATGAGATTTTTGAATCTCACGTGAAAAATTGAACAAAGGTTCCCCATAGATAATATCCTTATCTTATTGTTTTTTTTAGGGAACGAGTCTAAAATATGAAATGAAATACCTAAGAACTATCGGTCGAAAGAAGTTCTTTATATATTTAGTCTCGTTCTAAGGGCTAAATTTCATTACAGGGTTATAGAAAGTTGGCAGACTTTTTATAACCCTTTTGTTTTAATCTTTTCGTTTTTTATCCATTTGTTATCTTCAGTTAATGATACTTGTTTATTAATACTCAATACAACTTACTAATATAAAATATTGTGGATCGGAATTTCGTTTAGATCAATACATTTTTACCAAATAACTAAAAATGATCAAAATCACTATATTGTTGTTTTAAAGCGGTTTTTGAGCCTTTTAGAATTAAGTTTGATACGCATCAACGATATACAAATTCTTATTGATAAAAAACAATTGATAATACTCAATACAGTATTGAATTACTATTGACTGCTATTTCTATCTAAGATACATTTTATTTAAAATAATATGGTGGAGTAACCAATGAAAAAGAAAAATCCAAAGATATTAGTGGTTGCTAATAATAAAGGAGGTGTTGGTAAAAGTTTAATAAGCCAATTAATTTCAACATATATTGCCTTTAAGAAGAGTAAAAAAGTTCTTGTATTAGATTTCGATCCCCAAGGAAATATGTCATACAGATTTCTTCGTGATACACGTATAAGAGATATGTCTAATTATAAACCTCCTTTACACCCAGATTTTGATCCAAATGATCCTGATGATGATGGTTGGGATGGACGTTCTTCAGCTTTAGACATGTGGACAGAAAACCCCGTTGTACCTTATCCAACTGATCTTGAAAATTTAGAGATATTACCAAGTGATGCTGGATTAATTAAGGATATTGAAGCATTTGAATACAGCGACAGTTTGGAGAGCATTGTACAGCGACCCTATGACTTTTTCGCAATGGATGAGTTTATTGATTGTGGGTATGATTTGATTCTTATTGATACTCCACCCGCTAAAGGACCCTTAACTCAAAGTGCTATTCGTGCAGCCACCCATGTTTTAATTCCATTGGAGTTGAGTAATAAATCCCTTCAAGGATTAGCTGGGATGGTGGATCTTGTAAACCGTCAAAATGTTTATAGACCTACAAATGCGCAAGCTAAGATTATAGGGTTATTAAAAAATAAAGTTGATTATAACAAACGAACACCTCAAAACCGAATTGTTGATACCATTAAGGCAAATCCATTGCTGGCAAAGTTACTTATAGAGAATATAGAAATACATGATTCTCCAAGAGCAGTTGATATTGACGAGGATCAGGCACCTATTACTGCGCCATATACTGAATTAAAGGATAACGATCGTTTTGCAATTGAAGCAGTAGCATTAGGGGAGTTTGTATATAACAAGGTACTAGGAGATATAAGCAATGTCACTCAAAAAGAAAATAATTACGAAATCTCTGACATCTAGTAAAATCAATAAACCTGATACCGTTACTAGAGCAGCAATAACAGCTAATTTAAAATTTACAAGAGGCAAACAGCTAGTTGAGCAAGATCCATTTACTTTGATTCCTGATCCATTTAACCCCAGGCCAGGAGAAATTATTGATGAACACTGGTTAAGAAAATACTTATTTATTGGGAGTGATAAATCACTTTGCAAGTTATCAGATGAAACAGGGGAGTTTAATATCCCTGAATTTTCACAATTAAATATTGAATCAAATGATAGTATTGAAGAAAGTTACAACTTTTTAAGAGAGCTAGCTTTTTCGATAAGAGTAGATGGTTTAATTGAACCAATTGAGATATTTTTAACGGATCGGCAGAATGATCCAGATTATTTTCAAAATACAAATCTCGATTATGGGTATGTAATTTTAGAAGGTCACCAAAGACGTCTTGCGGCAATGATGGCTAGTGTTCCCACAGTGACTTGCATAGAAATCACTGACGAAAGCATGCTCGTTAAACTTAAAGTTAAACATCGGAAACTTAGACGTCAATTGTCAGAAAATAATTTGAGAAAGGGTTTAACTGTATCCCAAAATTTTCAGATATTCCAACAGCTCTTGTCTGATACAAACGTACAATCTCTTAAAAATAAAGAATTATCTTCTATCATGGGATTAGGGGAGGGAATAGTAAGTGCATTACGAACCATTTGTTCTAAACAAGAACACTATCCCCCAATTTTATTTTCTAAAATCAATGAAAATACGCTCACCTTTAAAATGATAAGAGCATTAGCGCCTAAATCTTATAAAGAGATAGAGTTGGCTTTGACTGAACCAAACTCATTTTCAACACAAAACAAAAAAAAATTAGTTAAATCTCGAGGACGACAAGGTGGAGCCATAAAAAAATATGCAACATTTAAGATAGGTGATCAGAAGGAATCGGATTCTTTACAACGGCTTTTATTAACTAGGTTTCCTGAAATTAATAATCTCGCGGTACAAGACTCTTCTTATAAAACACTAGAGATGATTCTAAACCAAATTAAAGAACTTGCTTTAAAAGAGGAGATATGCCCCGGAGCAAACTAACAATAAGTACTTGAAAAATAAGTATTATTTTGAATATTTTGAATATTTTGATTTTCTAATAAATGGTGATTTATGACAGAAAAGCGAAGGAGTAAAAAGTTGTTCTTCCAAGCACCTCAGAAACAAGAAAAATGGCTTGTGTGCATAAGGTTTCCAAAGGATATAAAAGCGAAACTTCGGAAACAAGCGCAAATTGATTATAAGGGGAGAGGGAAGCAATCATTACTTATTGAGGATGCAGTTAAATATTATCTTTATACACTTTCTGATATAAAATGGGGCGATTATGAAAAAGATCTTGATTATGCTGAGTTGATTGATGATATCTTTGAAGGTTTAAATCAAGCTCCTTTAGAAGGAGCCACTCAAGTTTTTTTCACAGAAGAAACAAAAAATAGAATATTGGAAATTGAAAAAAAAATTAAGCTTACCAAACCATTGATGAAAGATGTACGAACAGGGTTAATTAGAAAGGCTGTCTCTATACGGTTAAGTTTAGGAGATAAAAATTTCTTTGATTCGATTATGAGTATGGAAAATTTCTAATTTAAGTTTTAGATTTGATGACGGGTATTAACAGAAAAATGTTGTGTTACCTATTCCTCTCACAATTGAAGAAAAGCCCTGATATATAAAAGGGAGCCCTAAGCAAAAATAGTTTAACTGGATTAACGGCGTACTTTAAAAAGAATCTAAAGACGAGGACAATGATTCACAATGGATGTGATAGAAGCTAAATAAAATATCAATGGAAAATAGCATTATATTATAAAACTCAGAAAATAGATGGATGAAAATAAAACCAAAATTATGAACATACTATTTCAGATTAACAATCTCGGGCCTTCATCATTATCAGCGTTATATTAAAGTTAAAGTTTTGCAAATAACATAGACCGGTTATCTATATCATAATTGCTCATTAACTTAGGGTTAGATTTTGCAGCAATGACTTGTAAGCACCAAAAACTCACCGGAATGAAATCGTCATGAGAACAATTTGCCTGTTTTATATATTCATACACAAAATCATGCAAAAATTCGGATTTTTTACTTTCAGGAACTTGTTTTATCTGAGATCCGGCAGCAATAAAAAAATCTTTGAGTTGTTCTTTTGATTTAAAGGAATAAGTCATTTCTTCTTCTGATAAATCAACTATTTCTAACCCCGTCTTAGCAATCATTTCTTTGTAATCAGAGGGCTTAAAAAAAGAACGAGGATTTATAAAATCAATAAAATAATTCTTCCATTTGACGCTTGAGCAAATTTTATCTAGAACAAGATGATATAAGGATTTTTTATGCGATAAAAGAAGAGCTATTTGAGCTCCAAATGCTGCGGAATTAGCAATCCCGAATAGAGCCTTCTGTTGATCTTTTATCCAATGTAAACAATTAAAAGAAATAACAACATCAAATTGATCTCTAAAAATATTTTTACTACCATCCATAACTACAAATCGTAGATTATATTGGTCTTTATATTTTTTAGAAGCAAAATCAATCATTTGTTCAGAGATATCGGTGCCAATTACACAGCCTTCACTTACAATTTTAGCGACTTCATTGGTAATCACTCCGTCACCACATCCAATATCTAAGACCCTGGACTTACTATCAAAAGAAATTTTGCTTAGCAAGTACATAGCAAAATTGTATTGTAGTGCATTGTTTTTACTATATTTGTTGGGATCTCGAAATATGTGTCCAAGCATAAAATACCAAATCTATAACCATGCAATATTTTACAAAATATTCTGTGATTTAGAAACAGAGAAAATTACTTATGATACAATCCAATCCGGAGTTTATTAGTACAAGGATTGAATAGTAAGATGTCACTGTTTAATATAATATTATCTCTTATGAAGGAAATAAAATCTCCAGCCTTCAAAATTGAATCATATGATGAAGATACAGAAACGGGATTAATTTTCTTTTGGGTTAAAATAGAAAATAAGAGTGTACGTCCTGTAAAAAAAGATCCTATCGAATTATTAAGGGAAGCTAGAGCAAAAAATTGTTTTTCAGAAAAAGACCATGATTGGATTATTGATGTTATGCTTGAGAACCAAAAAAGGCTTATAGAAAATAAATATAAAAAAAATTACTCTATAATAAAGCATCAGTTCTCTGAGCAGCTTGAAGAGCCTTTAGTAGTTTACAAAGATTTAAATAGTAAAATATATATAAAACCTGCGAAAGAAATATATTCAAGCATAGAGAAATTAAGGAAATTTAACTCAGAGGATAGTGCATGTATAGGTAATATAGTTGGTGGCCATGAAGCTGAACAAGAATGTAGATTACGCAATAAAAACAAAAAAAGTAATGTAATTAAGTTCGATACCTCGCTCTTATCTGGTTAATAGGAATAATATTTTTTTCTGGATTGTTAATTTCTTTTTGGATATGTTTTTTTATTAAACTTACTAAATAAGCATTAGGGATACAAATTACAATTGAGTATGCCATTTTTAAAATGTAATCAGAAATAATGATGTTTGTTGTATCTATGAGACTTGCTGTACTAAGAACATGAAAAGTAATTAGATTAGTAGATATTGTGAAAAGTAGCTCTCCTACAGCTGTGGACCCGAGGCTTCTCCTAAAAAAACCTGTTCCAAACCATTTTATTCCCCATTTATCCAGAACATAAGTATTCGCAAAAAATCCAATTGCTAAAGAAATGGAATCAGCTATAGCAATATGAATAAAACCAGTCGTTAAAATAGGATATAAATCCTGATTTATCCAATGGGGTGGTGATGGTAAAACTGCTAAAGAATGGGTAATGAAACTAAACATAAACTCACAAATGATTATAGCGATAATCATTAAATATGAAATTTTAGCGCCAAGTAGTTCAGTTATTGAGTCATTAATAGGGAAAAGCAAAGGAAACACAAAAACAGAAGAACATAAAATTCTACCATATAGATCAACTGTCTTATACCCCATAACAAAAGAGCAGAAGAAGATCGTAGCATATAACATACCTATTAGAACTAAGTACGTACCTCTATCAATACTCTTAAAATAAGACGCAATTTTTTTAAAAAACAAATATTTCAATTGTATTTTACCTGCCTTTATTATTTTTTAAAATCATAAATCAAATTATCATACCTTCTATTTGAATTAGGAGTGCCAAAATCAAATAGATTAGTTCTATAATGAACTATGACTCCAATAAACAAATAGTTTTTTAAATTAATTTTCTTTAATTCGACTGGGAAGTTTGAATTTAATACTTTTAAATAAAAATCATCACCATCAGAAATAATTTGTCTAATTATCGGATTTTCATTTTTGTCTTTTATAAGCAATACAAAATCTTTATTAGTAATGTTACGTTCTGGATCAACGATAACAATGGAGTTAACCAAAATGAAAGGCTCCATCATGTTATCTTGAGATAAAGTTGCAAAGCATTTGCTACTCAATGGGAAATCAATAGGAACACTATCTATTTCAATTTTTCTATCCTGAGAAGAATCTAAAAAGAAAGTTATATCAACGGGTTTAATAAAAGGAATTTGTTTACATCCGATTGGATCCTCTCCGATTAATTGACTAACGGTGACTTGGAAAAAAGAAGATAACCTTTTTAGAATGTCTATCGTCGGATTTCCGCCTTTATCTTTTAAGAGCCTATAAATCGTACTAGATGGCACACCCGTTAGTCGTTCTAACTCAAGAGCGTTAAGGTTATATTTTTTTAATAATTCAGATAATACATTACCAATTGACATAATTCGCCATATATAGTAATTTTACCATATATAGCGAATTCGCTATATATGGTAAAAGTTAATTAAACAAAAGTTTAACTAATTTTGTCCTAAGAATAAACCTCATAGACTCTAATTAATGATTTTGATTCGAGGAATTGTTTATGGTTGGGTCAAAAACAAATAAATAAAATTTTTACAGGAATAAAAATTGGAATCGAAAAGCAATAATAAAAAATATCCTAAAGTTTATATTTCTTTCCAGCTTTCAGAGGAGGCTAATAAATTATTATCCGAATCTTGCATGAGATCTGGAAGAAAAAAGATTCCAGAAGCAGCATTGCGTCTTCAAGATCATCTCATGCGATATCGTTCTATCTCCGAATTAAATCAAACCATTCCAAACAAATCAGATGCAATGGATGCAGATCATGGCCGTACTTCGAATTCATAAAAAGCAACAAAATTTTCTCATTCTCGATAAGACATGCCTGAATGAAGACTCCTTATCATGGGGTGCTAAAGGATTGCATGCCTATTTGATGTCCCTTCCTGATGACTGGAAGGTACAAGTATCTGACTTAAGAAAAAGAGCTACAAACGGAAGGGATGCGGTTCGAGCGTTACTCTGCGAATTAGAGCAGGCAGGTTATTTAAAAAAATCTAGCTGTCGAGATGATGCAAGTGGCCGTTTTGATGGGATTGAGTATCTTGTTTTAGAAATTCCAGAGCCTGAAAATCCGTCTTCGGTAAAAAATGAACAAAGTACACCACGCCCTGAAAACCCGTCTCCGGTTGCTCCGGCGACTGGAAATCCGACGCCGGCAAAGCCAACACTAATAAATATTAATAGAATAAATAATAAAGAAATAAATAATAAAACAGCAGCATGCTTTACCAGCGCTTTTGGAAAGCAAACGAGAACTCAAGATATAGAAGATGCTGCTGCTGTTATTTTTTCTAACACATCGATTCATGATGGGAACTGGTTTGCTAAAAACGTTCAAGAGCAACATCCTATCTTTCGCTTATCTCAAGAGGACGCATTGATTGGTGTACAACTTACCGAAGCACAGAAACAACGCGTAAACACACTAGTGCAAAGTCTCAACACTTTAAAAGAAAACTTAGAAGAAGAGGTTACGTTTTGTTTGCTTAATCCTAAGCATTTCACCGCTTGTGGTAATGACTTTAGTCGAAAACTCAATGCCATTCGCGGAGTCATTTTGCGTGGAGATTGGCAAACACCTGCAGGTATGGTGCGCGATGATTCGACAACTCAAAAATCAAACAATCTAATCATTGAGCAACTTAAGAATGAACTCAGGGAAGTTCATGCCGAGGCCAATCATTTTGAAAAATTGCTTACTACTGCCAAGGAACACACGCGAGACCATTTTGAAAGCATTATTAGTCAAGCCAAAAAGAAAGCCTCTGATATTGAAACCCGGTTAAGCAAGGTTTTGACTCAGCAACAAGAAGTATCCTTTTGAGGCCCATGAAAATTCAAATCAATAAACAGAAACGAAAATAGAAAAGGAAGAGCATGAAAAAAAACAACAAAAAATTATTCAAAGTGTTCGCATTAAGTTTCGTAGCGATAACGGGTTGTGCTGCAACACAAACAGCATTAGAGCATGGTTCTTTACAAGTCAGCACCAAACAAAGCGAAACTGTCTTTTTAGACCCGGTTCCTCAAGACAAAAAAACGATTTATATGGCAGTAAAAAACACTTCTGATGAAAATGTAAATATTACACCCCAATTAAAAACAGCTTTGAGCATGCAGGGCTACAAAGTAGTCAATAATCCAAATTCAGCGCATTATCTGTTACAAGCTAATGTTCTTAAGGTGGGTAAAATGAGTGTTGCGGCAAGTCAATCGGCATTAGGTGGTGGTTATGGCTCAGCAATAGCTGGCGCTGTAGCGGGGACTGCTGCGGGAAGTTTAACAAACTCAGGAGCCGGGATGATTACTGGAGGGCTTGCTGGTGGTACGATAGGATTAGTCAGTGACAGCCTGGTTCGTGCTGTCAATTACACCATGATTACTGATGTGCAAATCAGTGAGAGAGTAGGGAAGGGCATTAAAGTCAGTGAGCGATTCCAATCTCATTTAAAAAATGGAAGCAGTACCACGACATCTCAAGTCTCATCTCGTGATAGCCAATACCAACGTTATAGAACACGGGTGGTGTCTAATGCGGATAAGGTCAATTTAAAGTTTCAAGATGCTCGTTCTTTACTTGAACAAGGATTAGTTAAAGTGATTTCAGGGATATTCTAATGAGCCATCAAATCTAATCAAAGATTCAATCCTTAAATAAACAAGCATTATTGTGATTAAAACCTAGGCGATCAAAGCGCTTGAGGGATTTGTGCACCTTAAAAAAGGAGAAAACAATGAAAAGAGTTAAAAAGATAATCAGTTTGATTCAAAAAGGAGGCTCAGCTCTTCTTTTTACAATACTTTCAAAAAGTGTTTTTGCCAATGATTTACTCGCAAAAGCGCTCACAGGAGATGTGCAGGACTCCTTAGGTAGTGGTTCAATGTTTTGGAAGATTTTTATTTTGGTGGACATTATTTTGGCAACCGCCATGGCTGTGAAGAGCAAAAATCCGATGGTATTTATTGGGGTGGCTGCTGTTGCATTTATTCCAGCTTTTTTACTTAAAACTTTTGTATTTTGAGAAAAGGGAGGATGAGCAACATGAACTATCAATTCTTAAACCATATTGATGCGCCTAAAAGATTTTTAACATTAACCATGGATGAGTTGGTAGTGGCTGGACTTGGTTTTATGTTGCTCATTCTCTCCAACCAAAAAATTTTGGTATCAATGTTTGGGCTTGGCTTGTTAAGTGGGTTGCGATATTTGAAGAAAGGGGATGGGCCGAAAGCGCTTTTAGTCCTAGCTTATTGGCATTTACCCAGTTTTATCACCCAATTCTTTTTGCCCAAATTACCTTTATCACACCACCGTGTGTATGTGGCTTAAGGAAAGAAAATGGATTTTAAAAGTTATCAAAGTCGCTTAAGTCAACTGTCAGCTCGGCTTAATTTAATGGTGGTTTTAGTGTTTGGTCTTCTGGTATCTAACGTTTTGCAGTCCTGTTTTTTGTTTCACGCTTGGAACCATCACACAATTGAGGTGACCCCTTTTAGTGGTGCGCCATCCTATTTGAAATCAGCATCTAGTGTAGATGGACATTACCTAAGCCTCATGGCAGAAAACTTTATAAATGAACGATTAAATGTCACACCCGAAACCGTAGATGCCAATCATCAGCGTCTGCTTTCCTATGTGAATCATCAGCTTTACACCCAGATGCTTAGACACCTAACCAATGAGGCCAAGGTAATCAAAGCAAAGAGAATGTCATCCATTTTTTATATCGACAAAAATAAAGCCAACCCGCATGAACTAACGGTGGTTGTATCAGGTATTTTAAGGCGGTTTGTAGGGCTTCAAGCATTAAATGATGAGCGTAAAACCTATCTCTTGCAGTTCAAATACATCGACAGCCGTCTTTCAATAGTTCAGTTTTCGGTTTTAGAGGACAAACAAGATGCATAAATCCTTAAGTATTGCGCTGGCGTTATTATCAACAATGGTAATGGGTGCCAATAGTATTCCTGTAAAAGACAACAGCGATATTGTGCTTACTCTTAGCCAGAGTAATTACAACCGTTTGGTGGTCAAAAACGACAAAATTATGGAAGCAGTATTTCCACCCAATGCTATGGCCATTAAGCGTGATGAGCTGGATGGCTCGGTTTATGTGATGCTCTCGGCTACTAATCCCTTTACCTTGTTTTTAACTACAGAAGCAGGCCGGCATTTTTCAGTAACATTAAATGGTGAAGAGACATTAGGTAAGACCATTGAACTGGTTCCATCATTACCTGTTGTCACGGTTTCCAATACTAAATCTAAATCAATAAACAGCAAAAAAATCACACAAGAGGCAGTTCCCGAAGCAATTCTTGCCATGCTTCACCATATGGAGGAACAAAAACCTTTTGCTGATGTGCGCGTAAAACGCCAATACGGCCGTGCTGAGCGCTGGTCAAAAGGACTAACCCTTTTGCCTCGAGAATCCTGGGATAGCAAGCTCTTAAAAGGGGAGACTATCGAATTGTACAATGGTAGCAAAGAACCTTTGGAATTATCTCAAGAGTGGTTTGCTAAAGAAGGGACTCTCGCGATTAAATTTTCAAAGCCCTCTCTTAAACCTGGTGAAAAAGCCATGTTGTACCGTGTGGAGGCAAGTCGTCATGGCTAACTGGCAATGGAATAAAATAGTTAAATGGCGTCAAGTGCGTACCTTGATTGTCGCAGGGTTCGGTCTTTTATTTCTCATTGCAATGATGATAGTGCTATTAGCTAATGGTCGTCCGAAAAAGATTCAGGAGATAAAAAAATCAATTGATTTAACAGGAATTGTTGAGGAATCGTTTACTGATGCGGTGGCAGATAACGCTTTTACAGTGCAACAAACAGAGCTTGAGTCCCTAAAAAAGCAAATTGGTGAATTAACCCTTAGTATTAAATCAATGAATGATGCGCATCAAAAAGAATTGCAGGCACAAAGAGAAGAACTCACATCTCAAGTACGCGAATTGGTTTTGGCCAATCAGGAAAAACCAACCTCAGAACAGGAAAGTAATTCTCAAGAATTAAACAGCGTACAAAATCCCCAGTTATGGCATAACCCCAACACCTATGCCATGAACAGCGCAATGAAAGATGGCGCCATCTTATCAGATGCAGCTCCAAAGATTCATACTATATCGTTTCGACCGAAACGACGCATGAAAAGAACACATACTAATTTTTATCTTAATCCCTCTCATTATGTCCCATCCAATACATCAGTACGCGCAGTGATTTTAGGCGGTGCGGATGCCGATGCATCAGTTAATGGCCAATCCAAAAATAATGGCGTGATGCTCTTTAAGTTTTTGGAGGATGGCACATTACCAAATGGTCAGCGTTCACGCTTAAGAGGATGTCGCGTCAGTGCAAATTCTTATGGAGATATTTCAAGTGAGCGTGCTTTTGCAACATTGTATCGTCTGTCGTGTGCTCATCCAGGCCAGCCTATTATCGATAAGGAGGTCACAGGTTGGGTGTTTTTCAATGGCAAGGTGGGCATTAAAGGTAAGCCCCTGATGCGGGATAACAAGGTTATGACTTGGGCTGGCGTTAGTGGTGCTTTATCTGGGATTGCGTCTGCTGCCCAATATGCCCAAAGCGTACAAGCAATTGGGCCATATGGTGCAACATCGGTTGTTCCTAGTAGTCAAATCGCACCTTTTGCTGCCTATGGAGGAGCCTCAAAAGCTGCTGATACTTTATCTGCCTACTACGTGAAACGAGCAGAACAATACCATCCTGTCATTCAAGTAGGTTCTGGTAATGTGGTTACAGTGGTTTTTAAAGACGGATTTTACTTAGAACCCGATGAAGATAAGAGTCAGCATGCTATGAATCAGATCAAAGCCCAACAAGAATCACCAGAGCTCATTACAACTCAAGATGAAAACCAAAATCCTGAAATGAACTTTACGGTACCTCCCGAAGTTTTGGGTCGTATTAATCGTCTAAATACCTTAAGCCAAAATAAAACAGGGGGTTTGCGATGAGGCTAAGTTTATTTTGTGGCATTTCTATCCTGACTGCATTTCTTACAAGTTGTGGCACGATGAATTCAGATTTCAGTTGTAATACCACAGCAGGGGATAGCTGTTTGACGATCGAACAGGTCGATGCGATGACTCGATTCGCTGATGATATAAAACCAAGACCTGGTATGACCAACGCTAAAAACAATCTTCAAACCTTGAAAGGAAAAATCATCAAGCAAAACCAGGGTCAGTCTCTATGGATAGCACGAAAAGTGGAGGGGCAATCATGGGCCTAAATTTGACGATCATTCGTGATAAAGCGCGCGATTTATTGCATCGTGCAAGCCATATGCTTGGAGAAACCTCTGGAATCAAACCTGCTTCTGTAAGTGCGGATTCTAAAGCCCGTGAGTCGATTGCTATGGACTTACCTTCAATTAAAGCTCTTTTACCTTATGAAACGGTAAACGAAAAAGGCTTTTTTGTTAACCGCAATTCAATGGGTTTTGGTTTAGAGCTTCACCCTATGTCAGGTGCTGATGAGTCCTTAATGAACAGCCTATCACTTTTGTTTAAAAATAAATTAACCGTTGGGACTGATTGTACGGTGTTGCTTTATAAACATCCTTGGATTGGTGCTTCGCTGTCACAAAATTATGAGCCGATTTTAAAGAAAGGCGGGATTTATGCAGAACTTGCACGACAGACGCTGAAATATCATCTGAACGCCATAAAGAAAGGGTATAAAAATGGGCGTAATGTTCCTGCAGGTCTTGCTGATTATTGTTGCTATCTTTTTGTTTCAAGACCCATGCAAACCGATACAGAAAGAGAGCTTCAATTGTTGCAGGCTGACTTTGAATCCGAACTTAAAGTTGCAGGTTTTGGGTTTAAAAGGTGTGAGGAAGAGACTTTTAAGGTGTTGATGCGGGCATTAATTTCGCCAGATTTCAATGAATTGTTCTGGCCAGAAGCTTTCAATGAATCAGATGGATTTATGGCCGAAGCCATTCCTTGCCCCTCGACGGTGTTTGAAATTGGGGATGAGGCGATTGATTTATCCATTGCTGATTTAAAAGGGGAAAGCCAGAGAACACGTATTGTGAGTTGTGAAGTAAGTCGTTATCCAGTCAAACCATTTGCTCTATGGCAAACACCGGATTTGTTTGCCAACCTGCTGGACACCGAGCAAGGGATTCAATGCCCCTTTTTGATTTCATTTACTATTCGCGGCTTAAATCAAGAGAAGATGAAAGCAAAAGCGCGTGCCCGGGCCAAATCTTTAAAGTCCAATAATAATGCGGTTCAATCTTTTATAAATCCATCAATTCAGCAGGAAACAGCCGAATGGCAGTTTGTTCATGACCATGCGTCTCAAGGCGAACTGCATCTAATGACTACTTTTTACAATGTAATTTTTTATACAACCAAGGACAAAGAACGTGAACAAATTGCGAAAGCGATTGCAAGTTTCAGGCGTTTAGGATTTACGCTCATTCAAAGTCGTTGCAAACAATGGTTACGATTCTTAGGTAGTCTTCCATTTATGTTAACTGAAGGTCTTTTTTCAAGTCTTGAATTGTTGGGCATGACCAACAAATTAACTCATTCAAATGTCGCTAATCTTTTGCCGGTCGTTGCAGATTTTAAAGGAGCAAGGCAGGGACTCATTGTGCCTACTTATCGTCATCAGTTGTTCTATTTGAATACCTTTGATGACAGGGTATTGCCGATTACTAATTTTAATCGACTCACCGTAGCTTCCACAGGAGCAGGTAAATCCTTCTTTGAGCAGGCCCAAATTTTAGATGGTTTATCCCGAGGCCAGCAGATTTTTGTTATTGACTTAGGCGGATCCTACAAAAACTTATGTGAGGTAGTGGGCGGCAGCTACATCGATGCATCAAAACTTTCGCTTAACCCTTTCACGCTTTTTGATTTCGATGGAGTTACGGAAGTCAAAGGGGAGCAAGTCAATGATTACATTCAAATCAGGGATTTGTTGGCGATAATGGCAAGTCCGACAGAGGCATTGGGGGAAGTACAAAAAGCATGGCTTTTAGATGCCGTAACACACTGCTGGAGGACGCACGGCAGAAAGACCAAAATGGATGATGTATTAGCTTGCCTGCAAGAAATGTTGGAAAAACCTAAAGCCTTAAGTGATCAAAGGCTTAAAGATTTGATTATCTTACTCAGTAAATATGGAAGCCTTGGAATTTATGGACACCTCTTTAACAGCGATACTCCCCTGCTTAATGGGACCAATTTGGTAGTTCTTGAAATGGGTGAGCTTGAGTCTAATCCTGAGCTCCTGACCATTGTTATGTTTGTTATGATTGTGATTATTCAGGGACAATTTTATCACTCCGACAGAAAGCGTGAAAAACGCTGCATCATTGATGAAGCCTGGAGATTTTTGGCGCGTGGTTCAAATCCGGTATGCGCGAGCTTCATCGAGCAAGGATTTCGTACAGCAAGAAAGCATATGGGTGGCTTTGCAGTTATTACCCAGAATCTTTCAGATACCATGAATACTATTCAGGGACGTGCGATTGCTGCAAGTAGTGACACCAAAATTATTATGCGACAGGGCTCATTTAAACAATATCTTGAGGAACATCCTAAACATTTTAGCCCGCTTGAAGCTCGTGTGATTGAATCTTTTGGGGAGGCGAAAACCCAAGGATTTTCCAATCTCATGATTCAGTTTGGAAATGTTACTACCTTTCATCGCTATTTTTGCGATCCGTTTTCTCGTGTGCTGTTTTCTACTTCGGGAGAAGAGGTAAGTCTTATAGAGTCGTTGACTAGGCAAGGAATTAGCTTAAGTGATGCGATACAGCACGTTGCAAGCAAATACTATGGAGAGGAATTATGCGATTAATGCCAAAGTTTTGGGGATATGCATTAACCCCCTTGATTATTCTTACCTCTTTTTATAGTGCGCCAACTAAAAAAAATATAGTTATTTTTGATAAAGAAGAGGTAATAAGCCAATTCATCCGGCAACTGGCTGAAGTAAAGGCCACAGAATCCCAAGTGGAGCAAGCGACGAGAAGGTTCAATTTAATACTTAATCAGATATTGGTTGATACAGCGCAGCAAAAGAAAGTCATCATTTTAAAGACCTCGGAGGTTCTTGGCGGAGGTGTTGATATTACCGATGAGGTGCGAACGAAGTTGAGTCGTGCCATGAGGATGGGATCGTGAATAGTATGCGTTGCTTGCTTCTTCTTATGATTTCAATAGGTCAGATTCATGCCAAATCATTTGGTGTAATCGGCGAAGTTTTTCCAATTGCGGAACAGAGTTTTTTATCACTCATTGAAGAACGGTTAGCTTCTTTGCAGGCAAGAGGAGTGCTTGAGGCAATGAATCATCGCTGGGTTCAAACCGTAGCTGAGCATGCCAACAGACCAAGCGCATTAAATCTCCCACGAATCAATCATTCAATAAAGCACGACTATGTGCCGGAAATCACTTTAAGCCAGGACATACATGATGAACGAGGTCGAGTTTTGTTTGCCCACGGCACGACTGTGAATGCATTAAGACAAATGCCCTTTTATCAACCCTGTTGGTTGTTCTTTAATGCCGATGATGAGGCGCAACTGAATTGGGCATCCTATCAAAAAGCAAACTGTTTAACTCCTAAATTCATTTTGACAGGCGGTGCCATCAATAAAGCTGAAAAACGGTTGAGCTCGATCATTTATTTCGATCAAGCAGGTAAGATTACTAGGAAACTACACATTTCCCACATCCCGGCAAAAGTGACACGCCACCAAAATCATCTGGTTATTCAAGAGCTTGCCATTAAGGAGAATGGGGATGTCATTTAGAGTCGTTCTTCTTGCCACTCTCTTCGTTTTTTCTAATTCAGGATGGAGCAAGCAATGTACTGGAAATTTTGTAAATCCGATTCAGAACGTATGTTGGAGATGCTTATTTCCCTTATCCATTGGAAATATCAAGGTAGTTAATTCATCTCTTCCCGATACCGACAATGCGTCAAGTCCTATCGGGGTATGTCCAGGGCCTATGGGGATGCGCGTTGGGTTGAACATTGGATTTTGGGAGCCTGTGGCGCTCACCGATGTCACCGATACACCCTATTGTCTGGTGAATTTAGGAGGTATCAAACTCAATTTGGGTTTGAAACAGAGTAGGGGAGGGCGCCATGTGGTGGGGAATGGCCAGCAACGTGCTTTTTTCCACGTTCATTGGTACAAATATCCGCTTATAAGCTGGCTTAATATCATTACCTCACTAGGGTGTATGCAAGGAGGGGATTTTGATATTGCCTATCTCACCGAACTTGACCCAACGTGGCAGGACTCTGAAATGAGTTTTGTCCTAAGCCCTGAGTCGGTCTTGTTTGGAAATCCTGTGGCAGCTTCTGCCTGTGCTGCGGACGCACTTTCTTCGACGTTAACCAAGAAACCCATAGATAACCTTTTTTGGTGTGCAGGAAGCCAAGGAACTCATTATCCGCTGACAGGACATGTACATGCCCCTATTTCTCCCGTGCAAACGGCTTTACTTTTGACAGAGCGCATGAACTACAAAATGCATCGTGAATTGTTACTGTCTGATTCAAATCCTGCGCCTGATGCAATTTGCAAAGAACATCATTATGCAGTGACACCAAAATCGCGCTATCGCTATGAGATGGTGAACCAGGTGGCCGATGGAAAACACTGCTATCCAGGTGGTTTAAGCACTTTAGCTTGGGAGTTTGGAAAAATTAAACCCCATACCCCGAACCAATATGGATTTTTAGTATGGCGAAAGCGTAATTGTACGTTCCTTTAAACGGAGATTGAGATGCTAAGAAAAGGAATAATTTTACTACTTGGCTGGTTTGCGAATAATGTACTGTATGCCTCAACGGTATCGGTTTTTGTTAGTTTTTCAATGCCCGATAGGTTTTTGGAAGAGACACTCAAAGAAAGCAGTCGTTTACATATCCCAGTATATCTCAATGGACTACATCATAATTCAATGAGGGATACTGCACTTAAGATTATGGAATTAAGTCAACATATTCCAAACTTGAACTTGGCCATTGATCCCACCTTATTTGAACGCTTTGGTATTCAGCAAGTACCTGCCTTAGTAGTCGAAGATGAACAAAATTTTGATGTGATTTACGGTCATTTAACCATACAAGAAGGATTATCACGAATTGCAGGCCATGGAGATACCCACTTCTCAATGCTAGATGCAAGGAGAATAAGTGGTGAATAATTTTATATTGATTTCATTCTTATCCCTATTCATTAACTCAGGAATGGCACTAACTCCATCGGATGCATTAAAAGCACGTGAAGAAGCTTTGCAAACATTAAATGCATTTAATCCTACAAGTGTTTTAAATGGCTATACGCAAAATCCCAAAGAGACGAACCTTTTCCCACAAGAAGGGATGAATACTTTGTCCTCTTCAGGCTTAAACGCACTGTCCAACGATTCGGCTGCATTAGAGGTGTATCAACAGGCAGGTTCTCGTAACAAAGGACGCTACAATCCGAATAGTCCTGAAATGCTTTATGCCGAACGATTGCTTGAAAATCCAGAAGATGCGATCAATGGCGTCTGCTATAAAGAGCCAGGTTATTGTGAGTCAACTACAGAGACAAAAAATTGCGAAGAAACCGTTGGCTATAAAACTATATCGTGTGGTGAAACGCTTAAGGTCACCCTAAAACCTCTCACACAAAATTTCACTCGCGAAGCCATGTTTCCCCATGGAAAGACAACCTTTGATTTAACCCAATGTGGCAAATACAACAAAAGATGCAGTCCAGCAAATCTTGCACAAATAAATCCTTCCTGTGAAGTATTAAATCTTGAAGTAAAGTATAGAAATAAAGTACTACAAATCATAAAAGAACCTACCTGCAAAGATGCGACCCTAACCGTTTCATTTGGAAAAATTATTCAAGGGTCTAGAACTCTTAATATCAAGTTAAAGCAACTGGTAAGTGAAGATTTCTGGATAACCCAGGCTTGCGAAAAAAAAGCCTCAGATTCCTGTATTTTGAAAAATAGCAATTCATGCCTTGAGCCAAATGCCACAAAAATCATTGATGGAATCGGCATTACCAGAACATGCTGGGGTTATGCTTCACACTATCAATGCTCCTATTTAGAAAATAGTTTTTGCTTGGCCTTGTTAAATAAAGGTTGTTCTCAAGTAAATTCACAATGCCTTCAGACATCCAATAGATTATGTGTTCGGTATTTACAAACATTTTCCTGCATGAATCAAGTCTGTTTTCCTGAAAAAACCTTTTGCCCTGATAAAGTACCCTGCAGCGATGGATCGTGTGACGTGTCATTTGAGGAAGAAAGTGATGATGAGGCGGAGGGATTATCACGCCTTGGGGCTTTGGCTGGAGTGGCTTCTGATGTTGCAACCAAGCAAGTTCGCAGTGGCGTGCCTGCGATTTTTACGGGAGCTAATTCAACTTGCCGCAAAGTAAAAGCAGATGTACGCAATTGTTGCCGAGGCAGTTACCATATGACACATTGCAGTGAGGATGAGAAACGACTTGCCAAAGCTAAAGAAGAGGGGAGAGCATATAAAGTAGGAAATTTTTGTGCATTAAAAAAACTAGGACTTTGCTTGGAGGAAAAAGAATCGTGGTGTGTATTCCCCACAAAATTGGCTTCCATTTTGCAAATTCAAGGCCGTTTTTATCAGCTAGGAATTTCCTTTGGTTGGGCAAAGGATGAGGACAATAAAGCCAATTGCCGTGGTGTTACTCCAGAAGAATTGGAACGTATAAATTTTTCTGCTCTGGATTTATCGCCAATTACCCAAGAGCTCTTAACCCGAAAAGTACTGCCCAATGAAGAACAAATATCTACCGTCAATCAGTCTCATATTGAACGCTTAAAACAGATGGGACGTGCACATGATTAAATGGTTTATTTCTCTTTTGATATTTTTAAATTCACTGGGAGTGTTCGCAGACAAACCAGTGGGTTTTCTGTGGTATAGCATCGAAAAGGAGCAAAAAAAGGAAAGGCAACCCACATCTCGAGGTGCTCCTTTTAACCAGCTTAGTTTTACCGAGCGTGATGAAGTGCTTCGTTTTTATACAATGGAAGCCTTACATAAAGCGCGCTACACCAAAAA
This sequence comes from Legionella sp. PC997, assembly GCF_014109825.1. NCBI lineage: Bacteria > Pseudomonadati > Pseudomonadota > Gammaproteobacteria > Legionellales > Legionellaceae > Legionella > Legionella sp. PC997. The sequence continues at coordinate 54,457 of NZ_CP059578.1, read as the reverse complement.
GGTTGAGGACATGCGGGTATTTTTAAGCCTCCAGGATTATTGGCTTAAAGAATCCTCACGATTTAAATCGTTATTTCAAAAAACAATGTTGGAACATCCTGAATATGATTACACAGTGACCCATCCCACATCTAATCTCGGTGCAAAAATTACTGATGAAGTACGCGAATCCCAAACAATAGAGATTATTAACCGCTTATCTAAATCTCATGGTTTATTGTTTTTCTACCGTGGGAAAAGCCCTTATGACTTGAAACAGATCCCTATTATTATTGATTTCTGCAAACGTTTCGGCATTGCAATGATGCCAATTAGTATTGATGGTGTCACATCTTCCAAGCTTATGAATTCCCGAATTGATAAGGGACAAGCCAATCGATTGGGTGTGCATTACTTTCCCGCATTACTTTTGGTAAACCCTCAAACCCAGAGGGTATCACCCGTTGCTTTCGGTCTAACCACACAGGATGTCTTGATGGAGCGCATAAAGCAAGTTGCCAATCAATTTAAAGGAGATGAATGATGCGTGCGCGTATTTTTTTAGGATTTGCTTTAGCCTTTATTATCTTTGCTGCTGATGCTAAAGAATCTCAATGGCTAACCACCATGATTGCTGAGCATGAACTATCTGCTAAACAGAGATTTGTTCAAGTTAGCAATAAAAATGGGAAGAGTTTTTTTAGCACCCATGGATTCATTTTGTTTTATGGAAGCCTTTGCCCACATTGCAAGCGATTTGCACCAATATTAAAAGGGTGGGCAAATCGTAACAAAGCAGAAGTTTTGGCTTTGTCATTGGATAATCAACCGTTACCTGAATTTCCAAATTTTTTACCAGCGACTACTGAATGGATTAATGCCGCTTTTGGTAGTAATGCCATCAATTATCCAGCACTTTTTTTGGTTAATCATAAAACGAAAGCTTTATATCCCGTTGGTTTTGGTTCAATGACAGAATCTGAGCTACATAACCGCATGGAATCGCTCATTGCGAAAGTCAAAAAGTATGAGAACAAAGGGAGAATGTGATGAAGAAAATATTTCTCATACTTGGTTTGATTGGCCTTTTCTCCACAGTTGAAGCTACTGTAAATCAAGATCTGGATAGTTTTTTTAATGGAATAGGCTATGCATCAAATGTGGCCTCACCTGCGGCCTTTGAATCCCAGGCCGCAGGATATTTTGGTGGAGGTTCACTTTATGCCCGCAATCAGGTTCGCCAGTACCAGTTGGTGCAATTGGACTTACCGAGTTATCGAGCCGGATGTGGAGGCATTGATTTATTCACGGGTAGTATGAGCTTTATAAGCGAACAAAAATTAGTAGATTTGGGAAAATCAGTAATGACTAATGCAGGCGCCTATGCGGTGGATGTGATGCTGGCGTCAACTGTTCCAGAACTCAAACAGGTAAGAGACTATTTACAGCAATTAGAACAAATGGCCAATCAGGCAAGTATCAACTCATGTCAGCTTTCACAAAATATGGTGGGTGGTGTATGGCCAAAAACCGCAGAAAGCCAACAAAAAATTTGTAAGGATCAAGCGGCCATGGGTAAAGAAGGGCTATTTAGTGATTATGTGAAAGCACGTATGGCTTGCTCTGGTTCCGGCTTTGATAATGTGATGAACAAAGCATCCCTTGACCCTGAGCGTAAAAAGCAGGTTGTTTTAAATAAAAATATTATATGGTCATTGTTGCAATCCAAGTCATTTTTAAATAGTGACAAGGAGCTAGCTGAAATGGTGATGAGTTTAACCGGGACTTTAATTATTGATAAAGAGGGAAAGGTAATTACTGTCCCTTCTCTAGCAGGGAATGCAGACTTAATTAATGCGTTGGTTGGCAGTGGGGCAGGTGCACGTACTGCCAAAATATGGCGCTGTAAAGACTCTGGCAGCAACAATCAGTGCATGCAAGTGAGTTTGCAAGATATCACCATTGCCGAAACTTCAATGCTTACTTATAAGGTGCGTGAGATCATTCGTACCATTAATACAAAGCTCATTAATGATGAAAAACCTGGCAATCGCGAGCTTAATTTTTTAAGCATGACCTCTCTTCCTGTCATGAAATTTTTGTCCGTATTAAACAGTATGCACTATGGCAGTAGTGCGGTAGATATTGAAGAGTATTCGATGCTAATCGCCCAGGACTTGCTAACGAACTATCTCACTGAATTATTGCGTGAAGTCAGTGTGGCCACAGCGGGATCTGAATTAAATACAGATCTTGTCAAAGAAATTCACAAGCGAATTAATGAGGCAACTACGCGTGTAGCCTCTATTGATCCCAAGATAGGTAGAAAACTCCAAGAAAAACTCACATTGATTGAGCGCATGGCACAAATCGAAAAGCAAGTAGCTTCTCAAATGAACAGCACAGCAGGTTAAGGAAGAACAAAAATGATAACGATTCATGTTTTAGCTGGTGGTGAATTATTCCAACACGTGCTCAATGCCATTAGTGCCTTCATGAAACAGGACAGTTTCTTGGGACTTTTACGAATTACAGCGTTAATTGGAATTGTCATGGCAACCATCGGTTTTATAAAAACCCGTGATCCCATGGCTTTTGCTCGTTGGTTTATAGGTTATGTGTTGTTTGTAAATGGGGTGCTAGTACCTAAAACTTCCGTCTTGATTGAGGACATTTCTTCGCAAACGCCAAAACTTGTAGATAATGTACCTGTGGTATTTGCCTTAAACGCCAGTTTAGTCACAACCATTGGCTATGGTCTAGCACAAGCTTATGATGCATTGCTGACGATGCCCGATGATTTGCAATACACAAAGACGGGTGCTCTCTTTGGCTCACGTCTGGTTTCTGCATCAACCTCATTTCGCATTAAAGATCCCGTGCTCAAAGAAGAAATAAATGAGTATTTTCGTGTCTGTGTTGTAGGGGATATTCGTTTAAATCGGAAGTACAGTGTTGGAGATTTAGCCCATTCCACTGACATTTGGAATCTCATAACCGCGAAAGCATCACCCCTTCGCATGATTGGTGTAAATGGTCAGCTGGTTACCTGTCAGCAAGCCTCAAAACTGGAGGGGCAATACAGTTTGCGCAAAAAACTTGATGCTGAAATTAAAAAAGCATATAGCTTTTTTGGGGTGAATTTATTTGGAAAACCTAAAAATACAACTTATGAAGCATTATTTAGCACTCATCTTAAATCCGCCTTTGATTATTACCAGGGTTTATCGGACTCCTCCAGTAACATTTTTTTACAAAACATGATGATTAATGCAATGGGAGATGGGGTGACGCATTACCAAGCATTTACGGATGCAACTGCAGGGATTGTTAATCAACAATTTACCAAATCTCAGGTACAACATCGTTGGAGCTGGGAAGTGCTAGGTCAAAAAGCATTGTGGATTTTACCCATTACTCATACCTGCTTAACACTTTTATTATTTGGTGTGTTTCCTTTGATTGTTGCTTTAGCCACGTTACCAAGTGGGGTTAAGATTCTTTATGGTTATATGCAGTTTTTTATGTCACTGCAATTTTGGCCGGTACTATTTTCCATTCTTAATGCAGGAATGACCATTTATGGAGCCTCTTCCTCTAGTGAATACGGTCTGTTTACGATGGTGAATCTGGATAAGATTAATGAATTGCATGCGGATATATCAGGGGCATGTGGCTATTTGATGATGCTTATTCCTTTCCTGTCGCATGGTTTAGTCTCTCAATTAGGTGGTGCATTTAGTAATTTGGCAACCAGCATGATGAGTCATATGCAAGGATCCAGTATGTCGGCGGCAGGGGAGGCTGCAAGTGGCTCGTTTGGTCTTGGTCAAACCAGTTTTTACAATACTACTGCCAATAATTTTTCAGCCAACAAACACGATTCCAATTGGACGCATATGCAAGGTATGCATACAGAACAATTAGGAAGTGGCGTCTTAAAAACAGTGACAGGCAATGGAGATTCGGTCTTTGATGTGAGCCCTGGAATGACTAAAAGTCATATACATATTGCCGACTCCCATGCTCTAACAGGCTCGTTGAATCAAGCGTATGAGCAATCTACTCAAGTAGCTGCCAATGAGGGTAAAGCCTATCAGTCTGCTTTGAGTAATTTTGCCCATCGCGTACTAGCATTGTCTCAATTATCAGGTCACGATATGCGTCTTGGGGACGGAATTAGTTCTTCTGAATCTGCTCAATATTCTAATGCACTCTCTCAAATGTCACGAATAGCGCAAGATGTGGCGCATCGTAACGGCATAAGCAAAGAAGATGCCTTTGCAGCAATGACCAGTGGTGGACATGGAATATCAGGAGGTGTTGACCTTCAAAGAAGTGTTGCCGGAAAAATTTTCGGTATTAAAGGGGGATTGGATGCTCATCTTAAATATGAACGTGCATCAACTAATGCCTACCGCGCCTATGAAGGTTATGACAATGTCGTTTCTGCCCAAGAAGCCGAAGATTTTAATAAAGCAAGCCAATATGTGACGCAATTTGCTAAAACTCATCATTTTGAGGACAGTCATTCTGAAGCAGCTTCACTGTCTAATCAGATGGGGGTTGATATCAGAGAGGCTGAAAACGCCAGCCATAACTTCGATGTATCGCAAACTCGAGCCAGGAGAATTGCAGAGGCCAAACATTATGTGGAATCAAAATCCGAGCAAATTACAGCTGATCTCAATCAAGCGTTTCCATCTTTTGTTGCATCAAGGGTGGGTAGTTCTCATCGTGATGAACTGTTTGCGCATCCTGGAGATATGGGTTCAATCCGTGAATTAGAAGATTTAGCGAGTGTCTTTGTTGATATCAAGCGAGAGCAATTAATCGGTGAATACAGTACAAAAGAATCGGCCTCTTCAATGGATGCCCTCTATCAGAATGAAAGCCAATCTTTAAACTCAAAGAACAACAACATGGGTACGAATTATCAAAAAAATAGTAATGCGTTAACCGATAGCGCACAAAAACTGAGTGTTGGCATTACTGATGAAAGGGAAAATGCCCTAGAAAGTCAAGTGAATACAAAATTAAATGATATGCATGGCATACCTGAATTTAACCTCCATCCAAGTTCTCCTAAACATATTTTAGAAACCAAAGCATCTCGAATGAGAGAACATAAAGAGAAAGAACCAGATTGGAAGTATGATGCGAAAACAGGTGTTATCCCAGGGCATGCTGTAGATAAAGGAGCAAACAAATTGGGTATAGACAACTTATCCGATAAATATTTTAAAGGAGAAAAATGACATGAAGATGGATCTAAAAAGCGCATTGGCAATCGATTTGAACAACCTCAAACATTTGGATTTAGGCATTATCCCCGCAGGAAGATACTACACACGTTTATTCTTAGGTTGGATTTTGTTATTTTTGTTGATTCTTACCATTGAAGCAGGAGCAGTTTTTTTCGCTGATAGATTCGATTACTGGGATTATGCCCCTCATACAGATCGCTGGGAAAAATCCAATTTAGAGCGAGCTAACAGGGAAGAATTGGCTCGACATAGCACATCTTCCTTTTATTCTTTAGAAAAGCAGTTTCCCGATGCCAGTCAGGAGGAGCTTAAGCTGATTCAAGAATCACAGGAGCGAAAATGGAAACGAGGTTTTCTTAAACGAAAGAAAGAGCGTGAATTCAAATATAAAATGTTGCGAAAAGAAGAACATAGATTATTAGGGGCAAAAGCGTTGTTAGGTGTGTTTTTTTCCTCTTTGCTGATGTCCTTATTTGGCTTAGGCTTTATTAAGAATTACATCATTTTCAAACTTCAAATCAGCCCAAAGCTCCAAACAGGAACCTATCTCATTAAAAAAACTAAATGGGCTCTCACGGGATTTTTTCTGATTTTTGGAATGTGCGCCTTCCTTTTTATTCCACTCTTTGAAGAGGATGTTGTCTTTTTCTCAACCATACCCTGTTTAATCATAGCAGCCATTGCCACCACTTTAGGGGTAAATATGGAGATCAGCCGAATCGGAGTGAGTGTGTTGTCAAAAGCGATATCAAATTTCTTTCGTAAAGAGATAGAGAGTAGCTGATGAGTAAGGCACCCAACTTCAAAAACTACACCCGCGGCGGCCAAATAAGTTTCCATAACCTTCGTATGTGGGATCAAATCACCAAAACACTAAGCATGATTTGTCTTTTTCTTTGGATTGTTTTTACAGTGTTTTTTGCCTGGATTTTTATCCCTTTAGAAAAAATAACGCATGTACTAGCATTTTATTATGCACACTTTTTAAATCTAGTAGGCCAAAAACATACTTTTGAACTGTCATTTCAGGGTAAAGCGTACAAGCAAACAGTGGACAGCATTTTGCATTATACATACTACCAGGATAATACAACCCAAGTGATTGATTGGCTTGGAAAATCTGCTTTTTGGGCATTTTGCCTCTCTTTGATTCTCGGATTGGTTTTAGCCTATTATTTTATCAAACGAGGGAAAGCACAAAGCGATAGCCAATTTGTTCGGGGCAGCCAACTAAAAAATTCTAATGAAGTAAGGAAAAAAATTCTTCGCGATAAAGCTCATTCTGATATCACTATTGATACATTTCCTCTCATCAAAAACAGTGAGGTCCAGCATGTTCTGGTACATGGAACAGTAGGGACCGGAAAAAGCCAACTCATAATGAAAATAATGGATTGTCTTCGTAAAAGAGGCGATAGAGTGATCGTCTATGACAAAGGTTGTTCGTTTATTCCTCATTATTATCAAGAAGACTCAGATGTTATTTTAAATCCCTTTGATAAGCGTTGCGCCAATTGGGATATGTGGTTAGAGGCGCCTCGTGATTCGGATTTTGAAAATATGGCCGAAAGCTTAATTCCCATGCATGGAGAATCTGATCCATTTTGGGTTAATGCATCACGAACCGTTTTTTCATGTTTAGGCTCAGTAATGCGACATCATTCTGATTGCTCCTTGGAAAAATTATTGAAATTAATTTTAACTGATGAATTTTCTGCTTTGGAAGAGTATTTACAAGGAACTCCCGCAGCAACTTTAGTGTGTACTAAAATTGAGAAAACCGCTATTTCTATTCGGGCAACCCTTACAACCTATTTGAAATCCTTTTCTGCATTAGCTCAACTGAACCAGGAGGGGGAACCACCTTTTTCTATTCGAGATTACATTCTAGATGAGCAACAGAAAGGTTGGCTTTTTATTTCATCAAATGGTGAAACACATAAGTCACTTAAGCCTTTAATTTCAATGTGGCTAGCACAAGCATCCCTTGCTCTTTTAAGTCTTAAGCCTGATAGAAACAGGCGCATCTGGTTTATCTGTGATGAGTTGCCAAGTCTTCATAAATTACCTCTGCTTGGTGAAACAATTGCTGAGGTACGCAAATTTGGCGGTTGTTTTCTTCTAGGTATGCAAAGCTTTTCACAGCTTACTAAAGTCTATGGTCAGGCAGGTGCTAAAGAAATATTTGATTTATTAAACACTCGATTTTTCTTTCGTAGTCCAAGTAGCGATATGGCCCGTCTTGTGGCCTTAGAACTTGGTGAAGAAGAAATTGAGGAATCACGGGAAAATTATTCATATGGCGCCAACAGTATTCGAGACGGGATTTCGTTAGGAGCGCAACGAGTTACACGTCCAATAGTATCCTATCCTCAAATTATGGAGCTAAAAGATTTGCACTGTTTTGTCCGTTTGCCAGGACATTATCCCATCACCCAGTTAGCACTTAATTTAGGCTTTCGAACAACAAAAACTAATGGTTTTATTGAACGAAGTATGCCCTTAGGCTTTAATTTCTCTCAATTAAAATCATTTGATGACTGGGAGTCGAGTACGGATGGTCATATGAGGAATAAGCAAGCATTAATGAACACTAATGCTGAACATAAATATATCGATGAACTTACTGAGCTTTAAATTGAAAGGCAAATTAATGTAGGCACTATTACTCATTATCAATTGTATTTAATAGGCAGTATACGCGACATCTAATTAGCTTTGTTTGGGAAGATTTTTTCTTGCTCGGTTTTAGTTAATTTGTTCCATGAACGCATTAAAGCTTCTCCTGCAGCTAACTTCACTTTTAACTCTTTAGAGGGCGCTGTTAAATAATGGAGAGTAAAGCCACTTAGAATACCTCCTAATAAAGCTGCAGAGAGGAATAAGGCTGTACTCCATCCTCTAGAGCTTTTCTGAAGTGCTCGATGTTCTGTTAGCTCTTTACTTAACTGACACAAAGAGCTAATGCTTTGATTAATGGACTCATAAGCAAGATGAGTCACTTCTTGGGCTATTGTTTGAGCGGTTTCGCGAATATTTTGTTTTAAATCGGTCTTAATATGCTCTATTACCTTTTGTTTGCATGTTTTTTCAAAGGATTCAAATTGAATCAGATGCTGTTCAAATTGTTTCACGGAGTGTGTCATTTGGCCGGATGCCAGTGTAATGACTTCACGCTCTTCATTCATTTGTCCATAAAGCCCTTTTAATAAAAGAGTAATCGATTTGAGACTTTGTATTGATTCATAAAAGGCTATTTCATAATTATTTAAATGTTCAGCCCTCGACTGATTAATTAAAGCTACTTCGTCATCTTCTCTATCTAACATGGTTCACCTTTTATAGATCTAATTCTTTATCGATGATTCTTATGCATTGTATTTGCTGCTCATTATTTTGTATGAAATACTCTGCTTGTTTTGCAAAATCGGGATATTCTTTTTTAAATGCATTCATCAACTGAGGATCATCTGGCAATTGTCTCATCAAAAGGATTAATTCGTCTTTTTGTGCTGAAGTAAGTCGATCTTGTGACAAAAGCTTACTGTAGGGCTGAAAAGAATGTGCTAATGTTTTAGCTTGGTGTTCAGCGCGTGACAGTAGGCTATCCGCAATGTGCAGTGATTGGTCTGGGTTTTCCCTCAGGCACTGCCGCTCAAACTCATCTAGTTTTTGTTGCTCTTTTTGTAAGTCTCTACCCATTACTTGGTTCATTAAAGATTCCAGCGAATCCTCTGATGTTTTAAAAGTCATCTCAGATACATAGGAGAGGGCAGGGGGGTTATCCCTAAGAAGCCCACGTTGGCGTGCAAATTCTCCATGCATTTGGGTGTAATCTAATGTTATATCTTTTGCACGATTCCTACCTAACGAGTAAATCAGTGACTTATCATGAGTAAAAACCTCGCGACTGACAAAGAGATCGCAGCTTTTACGATGGCGTGTCATTGCCACGTAGGTGGAATGGGCATCATAATGCGCAGTTGGTAAGACATAAGTTCGATCAACAGTCACACCCTGGGCTTTATAAACGGTGGCGGCATATCCATGTTCTATATGCTTGTAGTAATTGGTGTTTACCTGAACGATTTGCGGCTTTGATTTTGAGTTATCACCATCAAGAGCGACTGAAATGATACCTGCTTTGGCGTCGATGGATTTAATCGTTCCTAAAGTGCCATTAATCACAGAAAGACTGTCCTCTCTTTTTAAGAAATAAACGCGATCATTCACCGCAAAGCCACGCTCTCCTCGTTCCGTATTAAAAACAATATTTTCACCCAGCTGTCCATCTTTTCGTTTCATTGAGCGGGCCATCTCATTGAGTTCTTTCACATCCTTGCGGGTGTAAGCAAGAATGATTTGCGAGTCTGCAGGACTTGAGATACGTACATCGTTCCATTGTTCAATCAAAGCCTGTTTTGCATCATGGGTATTTACGAAGTGATGTACATGGTCATGAGCATCATAGGCGAGAAGGGCTTTATCCACCTCACCTTGGGCTAAATCTAAAGAAGCTTCCACTTGCCATGGGGTTGATTGGCGTCTGATTTGATTGAGTTCAACATACTGATAGTTTTCTGCGATGGCTCGAAATGCGGCTCCTGCTTCAATGGCTTGCAGTTGCTGCCAATCGCCGACTAATACGAGTTTTGCGCCTGCCTGTTCTATTTCCCGTGTCAAACGTTCCATGGTATGGGAGCCTAGCATCCCTGCTTCATCCACCACTAAAATATCACGTGAAGTAAAATGAAACATACCCTTGTCCAGACGATAGAAAAGACTAGCAATGGTACGAGAGTTAATGCCTGAACTGTCTCTTAAATTAAGTGCTGCAATTCCCGACAAAGCAGCTCCGTGAACCCGATATCCTGATTGCTCCCACGATTCACGCGCAGCGCCTAAGAGGTAACTTTTCCCTGTTCCTGCATAGCCTAAAAGAGATTTTAAATCACCTGTTTGCGTTAAATAACGAAGAGCTGACTTTTGCTCTTCTGAAAGGGTACGACTCGATTGCGTAAGTAAAATAGTCTTCTCGCTTACTCCATGGCCTAAACGATGGTGAAGCGTATCCGATTGGTGCATCATTGAAGATTCGATTTGCAACATATTCTGGGTTGAGAATCGTTGTCCTCCTTTTTTATCCAATCCTAAATAAACCAACTCAGGGGATGACTTAACCCGCTCAAATACGAGACTAAATTGCTCTGCATTTTCGGTATGACGGTTAATAAAACGAGCTATATCCTGTAGGGTAAAAGTAGATTGACAGCGAGTAATTGCATCTAAGGCAATTTCAGGTCGCTCAAATATCAATTGGCCATTTTCACGAGCAATGCGTTGATGATCGGCAAGACGAGCCATACGCGCTTGCGCATCCTTTGGACCAATTTTATATTGGGGCTCTAAAGCAATTCCTTGTTCTTTATAGCTGCGGTGGTCCACCTTCTGGTCAATACCATACAAAGCCAAGTGACGATTTTCACAATTCGCCCATTCTTCACGCCAATGCTCTAATAAGGCATTATCGTTCCAACTTCTTTCTTTAAGACCAAATCCATCTTCATGAGCTTGTCGCAAACATAAAAGAATATGTGCATGGGGTTGATATAGCCCATCATCACCTGTTGGATTATGCAGACATACATCGGCTACCATGCCACGAGCGACAAATTCATTTGTTACAAACTCGCGCACCAATTCGATGTTTTGCTCTAAACTCAATTCACGGGGAAGGGTGAGTTGTACTTCACGCGCAAGTTGTGCATCCTTACGTTTTTCGCAAAGCTCTACTGCATTCCATAAAATAGAACGGTTACTCATCCATTGAGGTGCACTCTCGGGCAGTAGAATCTCTTTATGAATAACTTCGCTTTTATTTGTGAAATCATGAATTACGCTGGTGCGTTCATCAATAAGTTCTTCGCCAGAACGATAGGCACTAGCCGCAACAACACTGCGTCCTTGGGAGCGCGAAATGATTTGGGCGCTGAAACGATAAATGGCCATATCCCTATACCATAATTTTGTGGTTTTAAAACTAGATTTGTTCACTTAAGAATTTTCAGCATATCAAAGCGCACGTTGTAACGCAACGTATAAGCGCGCACTTCTATCGCCAGTGCGGCATCTGGGTCGCTTCGCTCCAATGTTATTTATTAATATTTATTATCTCTTGATATTTATATAAAACCTCGTAGAATTTGGACTAGGATGACTATTGATTATAAAAAAATGAGCGAAAAACAATCGCGGCTGGATGCCTTAAAGAAAAAACAAGAACAGATCAAAGCGCAAATTCAAAAACTTGAATCACTTGAAAAAGCCCGAGAGAGAAAGCGAGATACGCGACGGAAAATTCTCATTGGTTCCTATTTCATTGATAAAGCTAGTAGAGAGGGGACTTTGTTTGATTTATACCAGCAAATGAATCATTACATTAAACGGAATGTGGATAGAGAATTATTTCATTTAGAGCCAATTCAGGAAGAACAAAGTGTCCTAGAAACCGAACAGATGGAATAACAACACATTAAGTATAAATTATGAATGGATTAAATTGGTGTTCAAACCGTTCCTATGGATTTACAACAACCTTGAATCGGAAGTTGAAGAATCATCACGTAATTCATGCAGAAAAGAGGACACTCGAATTAGTCCAGCAACAGGACTTCCTATGAGAGGCGCTTTTGATAGTTCGGACAATACCTTCGGAACCAGTTCGTCAAGTTGGAATAATGATACTGCCGAAGTCACTCATCCTGTTCCAACTTCAATTTTTTTAACAAAATTTTTAAAAATATACAATGAAGCCAATACTACTCTCGGACCATGATAAAGAATTAATTCGTGTAATTAATATTCAAGTCGAACAACTTCTTGAAAGAAATGTCCCTGAGCATGTAATCGTAACAACTTTAATGGATTTCATTCCAGATGTGCGATGCATGATTAATGCAACATGTGAAAAGCAATTAGAGTTGTATTGTAGAGAATATCCCCAATTTAACTATTTTCTTCAATTAATTAGCCAGTAGAATAAAAAAAGGATTAAAACAAATAGGTTAAAAGGTGTTAAATTATTGAATAACTATCAAGGCCCTTTTATTTTACATGAGGAAATAGCCCGTTAGGTAAGGCCAGCTATTATGAGCTCTTCCTTTTAAAAAGTCCTACTGAAAATACTATTTATACTAAACGAAAAAACGTACTAAAAATCTCCAGCGCTGGAGCCATATTCATGGGCGTCAGAGATTTCTCCTTTATGCCAGATGGTAGAGAAAATTCACTTATATATTCATAAAACTATTGTTTTATATTATCTAACTATTTAATTACCATTAAAACCATGGGTAAAACTATTTAAACTACACCATAGTTTGACATAGTTTTATATAAGTGATTAAATAGCGACCATTACTATGATATAAAGCAATTAATATTATATCTATGTATAAAACTATTTAGTTAATAACGTAGTTTTTGTGTAGTTTTGGAAAACTGTTAAATAATTCCAAAATTATGATTAATATTTATTAGATTTGAGGCCTTTTATGAGTGATTCGAAATTACCATATTTACGTGAATATACGTTTGTTGTTTTAGATTTAATTAGTAAAGAAGAAATGATTAGCAATGCACGGAAAGTATTACCAGATATGATACAAAAAATTTGGAACCTTCCAAACCCATTGCTGCAAGTGTTGAAAAAAAATGGTACACCACTTCATAATGATCGCGTGAGTTGGGCTTTAACATATTTAAAGAAAGCAGGACTAATTGATTTCCCAAAGAGAGGAACTGCGTTAATTACAAAAAGCGGGAAAGACTACTTAAATGAATTCCGAGATGTTTGCGAAATTAGTGCAAAAAATTTGATGCGTATAGATTCCTTCAAGAAATTTTTTAATCCCAAAAAGCAGGTAGAGGATATCTCTAAGAATGAAGTCTTAATTAATAACGACTCATCTTTGATAAATGTTTCAGTAGACAGAATGATTTTTCCTGAACTATTGAGAGATTTGCTTGAATCTGGCTATTCAGTGGCTCATGTGAATGGAGCCTTATCAATAGTTAGAAATAGCGCGCAATAAAATATTACAGTAAAGTCTGATTATTAAAGTAATCAGACTTATTAAGGTTAAGGATTTTCTGATTTCAGTCTCCCTATCCCCTATTAATTATCAGATTAATTTGATCCGGTAAGATTTGCAGATTGAAATCATTTATTGAGAGGCTTCATATCTAAATATGAAAAAGCAGAATCACAAAAAGCCTTGTAATTTTTTGAGATTACTTTGCAGTTTGATGCAAGATATGCTGAAAAACTATATGTGTAGTTTTTTTTCAGTGAAAAATCTGAATTCCACTCTTGCAATGCTTTAGTTAAAGTAGATATGGAGTTCATTTTTTTATATCTGAAGATGAAAAATATATCATCCATTGATAAAAAAGTAATTTTATTTTCTTTTAAATTTGTAAGATTTTTTTTATATATCCAATGAGTTAAAAAATAATCCATTTGATCAAGTAAATCAAAATCACCAAAATGATTATCAGTAACTAAAATAGGGAAAATTTTTTTGACTTCATTTTTTTATATATCCAATGAGTTAAAAAATAATCCATTTGATCAAGTAAATCAAAATCACCAAAATGATTATCAGTAACTAAAATAGGGAAAATTTTTTTGACTTCATATTTGTTCTTTAATAATGAAATTTGATTTGAAATTTGCTCAAGTTTGGCTTTAGGATTAGATTGACTTGACCTTTTTACAAGGATGGATGAATATTTTTCTTTAACTCTACTAATATCTTGAGAAAAAATTGTTAAATAACCGGGTTCTTGAGTGGTATATTCAAATAAAATAATCGAACGATTATCTTTGACTATACAATCCGGATATCCTTTTTGATTCCTAGTTTCCTCGAAATGTTCCGGAAAGATTCTCTTTATTATTTTAATAAAAATATCTTCTGATATAGCAGAATATATCTTGTCCTTGAAAGTTTTATATTGTTCTGCCTTATTACCATTATCAGATGAAAAATAGCATTGTTCGAAAATTTCAAATGCTAAAGCACCATTTGTATTAATAATGGAAAAAAAATCTATTGGAAATCTTACCCCTTCCTCTTTTAGGATAAATGGTCGTAACACTGTTTCATTAGATACATTGTAAAGTTTTATGTCTTGAGAATGAAATTTTTTACCTATTTCGGTTGTAGTGCTAGTTAAATATTTTATGGCAGGCAAAAATTTTTTAAACTTAGAGTCTTTAATAAAAAAGGTTTGAGGTCGGTTTAAATCAAATTTAGAAGAATAATATTGCCAAAATCCCACCACGCTCTGGATTAATTGTTTTATATCTAACTCATTTTTCCTTTTAAAAAGGCCTAATAACTCATTCCACTCTTTATTTTCTCTGTGAGAAAAAAGTAAATAACTTTTCAAAATACGATTAAAAAATATTATTTGGCCAAAATGGTTGTAATTATAGTTCGGAAAATCTCTAATTAATTGTCTTATAAAGTCATTCTCTTTGTGAGGGTGGCAATTTAAAATTGCTAGTGCTACCAGAAACTTATCACTATTCATTAAACATCGTGCGGATAGAGAAACTGTTCCTTTCATTGTTTCAATATGCTTTAAAGTTACTCCCAGTAGACTTAATAGATTGTATCGGTGCAACAATATATGGCGAGGAAAAATTGGCCAACCAGCGCTTTTTAATAAATGATTTTGTATTAATCTTATTTCGTCTATTTCTTTTACAGACACTATCATGTTAAGCAAAGAAAGGAACTCGATTAACTGACATGGCTCGTAACTTTTTATATATTCTAGGGCTAAATACTCAAGATTTTCAGAAGAAAAATCATTAATAATGGGGAGGATTATTTTATTTCTACATCTATGTAAATCTTCCAAAGTTAAATAAGTATAAAATTCCATTTTAAATGGTTCATAGAAGGACTCTTATTAAGAAAGTATAGCTCTTCGCCTTACAATTCTTAAATAACTATATTTATCAGCTCAAAAGATTTGGTGTATTTACTGCTTGTGAGGTAAAAATTAAATTTCAATTATTGGGGATCTCGAGGTCAGTTCTTTTCTAATCTCTCTCTACAATTATCTGACTAGTGCAACTTCTTTCCTATTTATACTCATTACAACCCATTATCCATTTATTAGCACTTGCAGCAGCTATACTTAATGTATCATGATGTCCATACTTAAGTGAGTAGTTATGAAATGGAATTCTATAAAAAACTTTTTAATTATTATTTTTCCTTATCTTATAGTAGTTATCTTAGGTAGTATTTTTCTTCTTATTGCATATTATAATAAAGCTTTAAATGAATTGTGGCTTGGATTGGCAGGTACCTCCTACTCCATAGTATTAGTATTATTAGTATTTGAATCTGTAAAATATTATTCGGATCGGTATTTGAATATTGAAATACATCGATATATAAATATGAAAATTGCGGATCACATTCAAAAAATCCTGCATGCTTTAACTAGATTAACATTCTTACACTATACAAAGGAAACCTCTCTAAAGGATTTAAATCATGTTGTTGATTGGGAGTTTCATTTATTAAGTAATACTTTAAAAGAAAAAACATTTTTAGGTTTTGATATTTTTATCAATTGGGAAAACTATATTCCGCAGCTAGAAAAAATTTTGGATTCTAATATGAATTTAAAATATTTAAACAATAAAGAACTTATGTGGTTACTAGATATATATAAATCGTTAGTAACATTCAGCCAAACATATAATATTTTCATTACTAATGGCTTTTTTGAACCAATAAATTCAAAAGCGGAGGATTTGAAAGTTTTTAGTGATACTAATAATTGGTATTCATTAGAATATAGAAATCGGGAAATTGCATGGAATTATTTTAATAAAAAATTTGATGATAATTTATTTAAATTATATAAATTGAACTCTGAAAAATCTCAAGAATTCTGCAGAATTATTTTTAACATGATTAAAAGATTTGAAAATTCTCCCATCTTCAAAAAAGAAATGGTTTTGGACCCTCGCCGTATAAGAAATAATCCCCATTAGTCTATTTTGGAATAAGTTAATATTTACTTATTAATTATTAAAAGACAAACCCAAATACGGCATACCTCATCAGTGAAATGTGCAATATAGACCTATCCCTTATTCCATCTAAAGTTTTTAAGTTTATATTTAATACATTAAAAATGTAATAGATTCCATTTTTATATGAGTTTCATTGCAAGAATTAAGGACCCACCCTCAAAAATAAAAATGTTTTCAGTCATCGTATAGTCGCATCTTTTTGCCCATCTATTTCTAGCAGATTATAAACCTTAAAAAAATTGCTCTTAATCTCCACCGTTAAAAATTTAAAATTTTGAAGAGATTATGAATTAGTCTGTTTGGGCGAAAGAAAATCTAGCTAAGGGCTAACAATCATTACTGCTTGCTCTTTACTCCATCTCAATAAACATGAGAATACTATAACTCCTGAGGATTCGCTCATTCTATTACCTGGTTTGATTTAATTAAAAATTATTATTCCTGGAATATAAGGAATAACCGACAGGCTATTAGAAAAAAAAACATCAAAACTCAATATGGGTGTAGACTAATAAGATAACCTACTCAAAAGTTTTTTTAATGATCATAATCACCTTACATGCTCGCATCACAAAACATCATATAAGGTCTAGAAACATACATTATAAGACCTCTCCGCACTTTTAAAGGATTAAATAAATTATTCAGACTTTCATATAGTAGATGAGGTCTTTAAATGTTATTATTTATTATATTTATAGAACTTATATACTTTTTATGTCTCGCGAAGGAAAAGCCAGGGTTTTAAATGAACAAGAATTCAAACGTCTTTTAATCATTGCAAAAGCCTCCCCTTTTGCATTACGCAATATAGCAATAATTTATTGTTCTTTTGGCTTAGGATTAAGAGTTAAGGAAATTTCGTCTCTAACGTTTAAAGATGTTATTGATTTTGATTTTAATATTCTGGAAGAAGTTAATTTAAAAAGGGCAATGACCAAAGGGGATAAACAACGTCATGTTTATATCACCAATAAAAAAGTTGCATCTGCTTTATTGGAATATATTGATGATGTTCACAAAAAAGAAAAGGAGCTTTTTAATTTCAAGGCCCCCCTATTTAAAACACAAAGAGGAAGTCGCTTTCATCCCGACGTGCTTCAGAAGTGGTTTAGGAAACTTTATAATAAGGCAGGATTAGTTGGTGCAAGTTCGCATACTGGAAGAAGAACCTTTATCACTCGTCTTATTGAACAAGGTGCGGATATCAAAGCAGTCTCTCGGTTAGCAGGACATGCCCATATTGTTACAACATCTGAATATGTAGAAGATAATCCAAATCGATTAAAAAGAATTTCAAGTATGGCAATCTTTTAATGTTATTTTTATACAATCCTTTTTGGTTCAAATTATTTGAGCTTAAAAAAAATCCCTTTCATTATATTAGATTTGAAAAAGGAACTCGGTATTATGAATTTCGTTTATCTCAGGATTTATTTGGAGATTGGATAATTATATTAAGCAATGGACGCATCAAAACAAAACTTGGGAAATCTACCACTCAAGTATTCTCTAATTACGAAGATGCATTAACTCAACTCTATGCACTCATTAAAATTAGATTCCAAAAAAGCTATGAGCTATTTTCCTCTATTATTGAGGGCTTTATTTTTTTATTGGCATTTCATCATGTTGTTGATCACTTTTCTTCTAAGCAAAACTCAAAAAGCAATAAAAGAAGCGTCGCTCCCATTAAAGCAAATAAACCAGTAATACAAAAGAACAATGAGAAGTTGCAGCTATCTTTAATTTTTAATACTTAGTTTGTGTCTTTAATTACATAAGAATATTCATTAAAAGCCAACACTTCATACTTTAAGGCCAAATCTTCATCCTAAGATTTTTTTAATTCTTCTTCTATAATTTTTTGCATCTCTTCTTTTTTTGGAAGTTCTAATAAATATTTAGATAGAAATAAATTATTATCCATGCCTGCTATGGCATACTCAGCTAACGCATGATTTTTATCTGTACACAATAATATTCCTACTGGAGGATTATCCCCTTCCACTATCATATTTTTTTTATACCAACTCACCTAAGTATTAAGTTGTCCTATATTCTCATGAGTAAATTTTTCCAGCTTCAATTCAACTAATGCATGGCATTTCAGAATTCGATTATAAAAAACCAAATTGATAAAAAATGCTCTCCTCCTATTAGAATCCTCTTTTGGCGTGCTTCAAAACAAAAGCCATCGCCTAGCTCCAATTGAAACTGCTCAATTTTAGAAATTAATTGATCTTCTAAATCAGACTCACTCATAACTTCTTTTAGTGTTAAACCTAAAAATTCAAATATATAAGAATCTAATTTCAAACTCAGTACTCTTAACTCGGCATTACCTCTTGTTTTATTTATTAATATTTAACTAAGCCCTTAGACTGTCCATTTGTCTTTTTAATTCACGAACAGACCAATTCCCTTTAATACATTCCAATTCATAAAAGCTTCTCTTTTGTTCATCCATTAATTTCCATTAGCATTTTAAACATGTTATATGTAATATTATAAAGCTCAATGGATGAAATACTTAATTGTGCCGACACTGTAGGCGCAATTTGAGCATAATTTCGATAAAATTTAATGTAGTCATAAAATTGTTTTTTATTGCAATTACTTATTAGAAGTTCTAAGAGTCTTGTCGCGATTGCATTCAATAATTTATCTCCATATTAAGCGCGATCTTCTCCTTTTAATTTATATTTAGAGATATAGTAACCAATTAACCAATTTCTCAGTAAGGTAAGCATTTACAGCTTTCTTAGCTTTAGAAGATAGTTGGTTATGAGTAGCATTATTATTGTAATTAGGCTATTAAAATTCATTGATTGTTCTTGAATTTTATTTTTACTCATTTACATTCCGATATTGGCCATAAACTGAATATTATATCCTGAATGGATAATAGTTCCTTTATAAAATAATCAATGAATTAAGCACTGACTTAAGTTAATAAATGAGGTTTTATTTAACCCTTGCCGTGAGTTTAAGGAATATGATGTTGCTTAGTCAGGTAGATCTGGTTGAAAAGCTTCTTCCTTTCCTATCTTGCTTAATTAAATTTCTAACCTGAATTATAACATATTAAAAAACTTTCTATCTCGCACAATGTCTATTAATTGATAAATTAATAGACATTTAATTAATTACCCATAAATGTCTATCGCATTAAAACAAAACTTGGGAAATCTAACACCTCAAGTATTCTCTAACTATGAAGATGCATTAACTCAGCTTTATGCATAAACTAAAATTAGATTCCAAAGAAGCTATGAGCTATTTTCCTCTGTTATGAAGACTTATGTATTATTAGCATTTCATCAAGAAAGTCGATCACTGTCTTCTAAACGAAATTAAAAAACAGTAAGAAAAAGGGAGCTCCCATAAAACAAATAAAGATATAATCCAAATAAACATCCTAAAGTTACAGTTATTTTTATTTGTAATGATTAATTTAAATTAGTTATAAAATAATTAAAAGAATTATATTTGTTTACATCTTTTGCTTCGAATTATATTGTTATTCAAAAATATACATATTAATTATGTTAGTGTTTTGTTTAAAACAAATTAAGGATGAATATTTTTTAATAAATATATAAAATTTGTCATTCCAACTAAGTCCTGACCCTGATGTTAATCATCCATCCCTTGAGAAAAACTGATCAACTTAACTCATCATAATGTATCCTAAGATAAACTCAGTAGTTTCTCCTTCACAATTAATATCAGTAGAAGCAAAATGAGACTTGTATTTTTCAGGACTCCAACACCGATAAAGAGCAGTAGTATTAGGCAAATTATCTTTATATAACCAGCCTAATGTGCGAAGGCGAGTATAACCTGCTTTGGTGCAAGTACCATCAAGAGTAATGACATGATCGATACCTCCTGTCCAATTGCTACGACATTCTTCTATCGCAACAGTCTGCGGAGCATTATTGCCAGTCAGTTTACGCGTCATCAGATAACCTAAGCGATCTAAGTATTTAAAAGATCCTGGGGTGGCTGCGGTGGTAGTCCAAAGCTCATTGGGATTCGGAACTGAATTAACCCATCGACTTAACGCTACACCAACTTGAGGAATAGAGCCATCTACATTATGTGCATTGGTGGTGGTAATACTTACTTTTCTTTTGACAAGATAACGTGAACCAAAGTTGGAACCTGGCTCTAAGTACATATAAGTTAGAAAAAACCGGCCGTCCCCCCATAGTCGCCCACCCTTCATTGATATGGCAGAGACATAAGCAAAAAGTTCTGTAGACTCTGGCATACGATCCCAACTTGAATTATCACTAACTAGTATTGGATCTAGTAACTGAGTAAAATTAATATAGTCTGAGGAGAATGATGCACGCACACCTTCACTCACATTCGGAAGGGACAAAAGCATCACATAATTTTTTTCGCTCCATACTGAAGCAGATCCAAAAACCTTAAGTGCAGTGGCATCACCACCTAAACCGGGAGAGCTCCAATTACCATTGTAGTATTTATACCAGGGTCCTTCAGGATGGTTTTTCAAAGCTCTTGCGACTATTGTGCGATAATCTCTATTTCGTAAGATGTATAAGTAGTTGTAGTTTTCATTTCCTGGGATGATATTGGCATCGCCCTCTCCTGTAATTTTACCTAGAGTAGGACTGTCCATTCCGGTAATAATTTGTCTATTTAGACTCCATGTTTTCCCGTTATCTGTAGACTCGACTAAATTCATTGATTTATGGGTTCCAGAATTTGTACAAGCAGTTTCGGCATGAGCAAAGCCGAATAAATGATTATTATTTTCTGGATCAATTAGAACATCATTTATCCAAAGTCCACAATCAGCATAACCATTAGCAACTGGGCCAATAATGGGCTTTAACCTACTATTGAGACATAATGGATCACTTCCTGTCATTTTATAACTGAAAGAATTAGCAGTGAAACATAAATAAGAATTATTGGTTAAGCGAACAGAGTTAAATAAATTGTCTATCATGTTAGGTACAGGGCCTAACGTTATTATAGGAGGACCTACACGTATTTTCAGTGATTGAACATCTAAGTTTATATCTGCGAATACAGAAGTTGAAAGACACAAAAAGAAAAAAATAAACTTTATCATAAATTTCCCTATATCCGTGCAGTTGTTAAGGAGTTAAAATTTTACATACGCAGAGAAGAAAGCAATTAATTCCTGTTTACTGTAATTACCATATTTTTTTCGTAATTCTTCAAAATGTCGCTCAACAGTGCGTGGTGAAACATTTAAAAGTCTTGCCGTCTCTTTCGCTGTCTTCCCTTTTGAATACCAGTATAAAACTTGTTTTTGTCTTGAAGTGGGAGCAAGTTTAAATAAATTATTTTTAAATTCTGCAATTTGGTCTTGTGACTCTTGTTTCCTTTTTAAATAGGAAAGAACATGTGGTCTGGGATTCTCATAGACTTTTTTATAATTTAATTTTTTTGCTGTGCTTAAAAGTACTGACGCGTTAGTTTTAAATTGGTGAACAAATAATTCTAAAAATTGAAGATTATTTATTATTAAATTCATCAAGAAGGCATTCTTATTAGAACCTGAAAAAAAATAAAAAGCATTATGATCTTCTCCTCTTTCATAGAAGGTAATCCCTTGCCCACTGTCATAAACCAATCCATGCTGATATACCGGAGTATTCAAGGTATTAGGCCAAAGACTAAAACCGCTCTGAGGTATAATATATTTTTTATCAAATACACTACTTTCATGTAATCGCAGTTCATAATAATCTTTAATCCAATTTGGCTTATTGCTTAAATTGATTTGGGTTTCATCATCATAATTTAACAATACCGTAAAAGTATGAATACCAATTTTTTTTAAAGGAAGACTAAACTCTTTCAACCCTTCAGAAATTTGTATCATCTCCAAAATTTCAATCATAATATTCACTCTTCAAATTAATTCTATAATCTTTTAAAAATTCTAATGAATCAATAAA
Source organism: Legionella sp. PC997 (assembly GCF_014109825.1). Taxonomy (NCBI): domain Bacteria; kingdom Pseudomonadati; phylum Pseudomonadota; class Gammaproteobacteria; order Legionellales; family Legionellaceae; genus Legionella; species Legionella sp. PC997. The sequence continues at coordinate 32,111 of NZ_CP059578.1, read as the reverse complement.
TAAAGGGATTTTGGGTATTTTCACCCAATAGATTTTTTCGTGATATAAGGTATTTCCCAGTCTTCCTTCCGTACAGGAGGCGATTTGAATAAACCAAGTCTGAGGTCCCGCTCTTTTTTTGATTCTAAAGTTTGGTTTAAAGAAGAAACAGTTGGATTGGCATTTTGGGGGGAAAAAGATAATATTTTTTTCCAAAAAGACTCATATTGGGGGGAAGAACATTCGTATAATTTGGCTACTAAATCTTTTAGCAGATTAACATATGGTTTAGAGCGCCAATCTTCAATGTTAATATTTCTTAAGAATGGTCTGGGAAAAGAAGTTTTAAAATCCCCTAATAGCAATAAAGGAATTACTGGAATTTTGCTGACTAACATCTCTGTTATTTCATCTTGAACAATACAGTACTCTTTTGTTTCATATTTCACTTTTAATGATGGGGTTCCAATTAAAATGACGCAATCCGATATCAACAAACGATTTATGTGATGCTGAATTCGATGGCCATATTTACTATCTTGAATATCGAAGAACACAATTATTCCTGCTTCACGAAGATGAGTCACAAAATGTAATAAAAAGGCTTGTACCCACTCTTCGCTGGATGAATGTCTTCTAAGCGGCCAAGCATAACTAATAAAAACTGTCTTAGGCTTGCGGCTTTTATTATTCATCCATTGTCTTACTCGCAGTAGAGAGTCTTTTAAACAATCTTCGTGTTCATTAATAAATTTGAATTGTTCAATCCAATGAACTAATTCTTCTTCCTTTACAATGTTTTGATAGTGCATTTTATTAAACAATTTAGAGTGTTGCTTTTCCAAATTTTTTAAAAATTCAATCCATTTATCAAAGGTGATGTCCTCTGGAAGGAGATCTTCATTGTATTTAAAAAGCGCCAACAGAGCATTAATCTCTTGAAGACATTGCTTTATTTTGTTTTTTACATAAATACGCTTATCTTCGTGTAAACGTGTATCGAATGTCGTGGAGGAGCTTAAATGAGTGATTACTTCTTTGTGTAGGCATAAAATTTTATTCACAGAACGGATCAATATTTTTGAAAAATCTTCAGAATTTTTTATATCATTGATTGTTTGATTTTGATTAAGAAAAAGAGGCATAAAATTTCGATTACAAATCAATAAATTATATCAATACCATTATAATTAAGTAAGACATCTCTCAGGTATTATTTTTTCAGCTATTAGAGATATAAAATGAAAATCATAAAAGCTTTTGGTTGTATACCCGATAACTGTTAGTGAGTTCCAGTGAACCAAGATTGTAATAATACCTAAGAGCTCTTATAACATGTTTTTGAAGTTAGCCCTTGAAATAAGGTTTCTTAGTTTTAAGATATAAATTTGTAATGGAAAAGAAATTATTACTCTAGTTGTGCTAGAGCATAATGAATGCTGAGCGGAGCTTTTGACTTAATATATACTTTAATTAAAGGACTAAAACACAAATTAGAATTTTTTAAAAAAGCCCATTTAAAATGGGCTTTTTTTTATTATCCTCTTATATCATTAACAAAAGTAGGATAATCCATAGGTGTACCAATCATCACTTCAGTTTGACCTAGATTATTTATATAAATAATTGTAGGTGTGCCAACTATTCCAGTATATCGAATAAACGCTTGCTCATTCTTATTTAAGGAACGAATTGCATACGCTGACGGATTAGTTGAGGGTGGAATACCTCCGCTTTCGCTTGTTATGTTGAAATTATCTTCATTATATGCGAATGCTCCCGCTGGTGTAGCAGGGTAATTTGAACCGGCAGGAATTTTACCATCTAGGATAGACCAAACTTTGCCTTGAGACGTGGGTTGCAAAAAGCTGACCAAAATCCAATGGATTGATACTTGCCCACTTACCACGTAAGGCTGCATGGCGACATAAAATTCATGACACACAGAGCAGTTAGGCTCGCCGAAGACATACATTGTTTTGGGTGCGTTAGGATTCCCCTGAACAAAGGACGCCAAGGAACGAACGACATCATAAGAGAAATTAGAGGGCACCTGATAGTTATTTCCATAACTGCTTATAGGCAAATTGCTAATATAATCTATGAAAGTGGTAGCCAGCGATAATATTGGCGCGGGAGGTGGTGGTGGAATTTGAATGGTTTGACCTCCAACCACTGCATAGCGCTGAAACTGATCAATGAAGATGATTTGTTTATCTACAGTTTGATAAGCCAGCAAATTAGCGATGTCATTAGAAGCACCTGGTCCAGGTGGATTGAAGGGATTATAGGGAGGCGTAAGAGGGATTCTTGTCGTGCTGCTTAACAGTAAGGCAATTTCCGCCGGATTGGTTATTATTTGTCCACCTATAATAATAAATTGTCCATTTGCTGCCACAATTCCTTTCTGGGCGTCCCAATGAGATCGGGGTGGAAAGGTTACCTCATACTTTAGTAAATCACTAAAGTAGGGACTTGTCCTTACTTCAGGTGGCGCGAAAAATATACTTCTATAAGTTGCTAGTACGCTTAATTGTGCCTGGGTAAGTATCTGAATATTCAAAGTATCAGTTGAATTTGGCTGATAGCACTGATTTGGATTTCCCATTGCACAAAGCACAGGCCCGCCCTTTATAGTTCCTGGCAAACCACCATTTACGGATAAAGTCAAAATACATGATTGATGAGAACCTAAAGGAGCGATACATCCCGAAGAAGTTATCCCTTGTATTGGTTTCATTTGTAAAGTATGTGACTTGCTTGACTGGTTAGTTACTGTGTATTTAATTTGGGCTGTATCGGTGATACCTATCGTTAATTTAGGTGGAAATCCGGGTACAGGCGCGAATGTCCATAAAGGAATTGCAGCTTGTACTCCAACAGCAAACCCCAGTATACTAAATCCTAAACCTATTTTATTTATTAAGCGCGACCATTTTGTATTAATATTCATATTGCATATCCTTATGCCAGATAAGTGAGGTTAAACATCACTCCGTTCGTGTATAGATGGTTTAAGCTAATTCCGCTATTTAGCGTTTGCCCCGCAGCTCGATCAAGATTGCTCTTCCCCCAATCCGCAAATTCATACCCAACACCTATTTGCCAATGATTATTCAATGCTTTTTGTATACCTGCGCCTACTGTATAAGTGAATGTAGTCTCAGTATGAGATTTAAAATTTTCATTGGGTATGGCTTCAAAAATTATCGGCGTGTTACTATAGGAGTAGGCGTAGTTAAAACCAACACCTAAACTTCCGCTTATCCAAGGCGTCACCCAATACCCCATGTCGGCCAAAAGCTTTGCTTTGGCTGCGATATGCGTATGTTGTATTTGGTACTCGTAGACATAATTGGCAAATTCTGGATCAGCATCATCCCAAATCGCCCCTGAAAGTCTCGCATTACTAGTTGCAGCAATTGCTAAGCCTAGCTGTCCTTGCAGGTTTTGAGAGAGTACTTTTTGAAAACCAAGAAAAACTTCTCCCTCAAATAATGTATGGGTATCAGAATTTGCTGCATAAGTCTTTTCAATCTCAGATGCCAAGTAGAAAGTTTGCGTTTTCCCTCCACTCTCCCAAACGGGGCCTAAACTCAGAGTTCCCACCCACGAACCCGTAGGCTCTACAGCCCCCATAGTACCCGCTGAAGTACTACCAGTTGCCATGATTGCGGATAATGCAAATATTAATGAGAAATTATTCATAAAGCTCCTTAAATGTAGAACTGCTCCCAATTTAAACATATAATTTTTCTATAAACTCGCTAAATATTTTACTAAAATCCACAGAGGTATTCTATTCTTAATTGGCTATCTAAAACCAGGCTATGCCTTTGTATAAATCCAAACATAACTTCTGAATAAAAAACGAAGGATAGTGAAATAGTTTAAATTCGAATGGAGACAGCGTGATTATGCATGGCAAATGAATGATTACGCCATCTCGATAGGCTTTGAATCCTTGACTCTAAAGATGGCGTTTGCATTTAAACCATAATCTAATTACAAAATGTTACTTTTTCGTTCAAATCTTCATTTTTTTTAATTGAACTAAAGTGCATGGAATTGGCTTTAGCGCAAAATTTACTTGGTTTTAAATCGTATTCCACTTCAAGTACAGCTTTATTCGAATTAATAAAAGGCATTAATTGATTGCATTCCTTATATTCAAAGCATTGTTCATTGATGGCAAAATCAAAATAGGGTAATAATATCTCTACTTGTTCCAAATCATTTTTCAAACCAACCGCTAGGCCTGCTTGATGTGCCATATTAGCCAAATAAGCGTTATAGAATGCTTGGTCAGAATTTTTTAAGGGAAACCCTGTTTTATTGGTATACCCATCAACATTGTCAAATTCAACAGCATCAAAACCCTTTTCCTTACACATATCGATACGTGCTTGCATAATAGGAAGGAGGATGTCTGTTTGACGAATATCAAGCCACTTCTCTCCAGGCCAACCATTTGATCTTCCCTTAACAGACGAGGGAAATTGGTTCGCGTCCGGACGCCAATTCTCCCATGACCCTGCACTGATATAACATACAGCTTTATTACCTTGAGTATGAATGGTATTCACTGTTTTGGAAGTACTGCTAAATCCATCAATATCATAAATATCAGCTAAAACAGAAAATTTTGGCGTTTCAGAGATAACGTAATTCCATTTTGCGCCTTGATTTATTTGTCCCATGCATTTTTCACAAGTTACTGGTGAAGGTAGCGCTTTATTTTGAGCAAAAGAAGATTGAATTGTAGATAAAAAGCCTAGTATTGAACATCCTATTATTATTTTTATTTTCATAATTAAAATCATCCTATTATAATTTATGTTTTCTAAAAGGTCCTGGATAATTGGAATGTATATTTTTCATTGACTTTATCTCGATGCCTATGAATTAAAATAATCCTTCTTATACAATGTGCAGATACATTATTTTTCAAAACATGGCCTTCAATTCAAAGGTTACCGAAGATCGATCAAATTTCAACTCAGATTGATATAGTACAGAATTAAATATTCTGAGCATTGAGTGCTCTATTTCCAACACATCATTCATCACACTGGAGAGTTGCTAGCCATATCCTCGACACAAAAGGCGGTCTTAGGAAAGTAATTTATCACAAGAGAATCTATCACTTAAATGAGTGAAATTACCCAATTAAATTAATTTATATTCAGAATATTAATTAGACAGAGCACATTTAGCATGATTTACCCTTTGCTCTCTTAAAATTTGGAGTGCTTTTAATTTTAATTTTCTGACTTTTTGATTCTTATAAAAGAGAAAGATTGGTCAAGTTAATACACAAGCCACTATATTCTAAAATAGGTGAGAGTATCAGTCTTAATGAAATTTAATTGATATTGTGTCTGAGCCGGAATTATAGTGTGCTTAAAGAACCCAAGACTTTCAAATATGTTTGGGTTCTAGTAAGATAGATTTAGTAAAATAATCCCTTAAAATACTCTAACACATCGAACACTCCGCTGAGAACGCTTAATATCGTTATTTTGATAGCTGCCATTAGAGTTGAATCCCTGGATCCAAGCCTCGCCAGAGGGATCGTAGCTATCCTCAGAGGAACTCCAGTATAAGCCTGAGGGAGCTTCAGAAATACCAGCCTCAACCAAATTAGATTGAATATTTTGTAATAGTGGTTGGGCTGGAGGTATTCCACAACCAGAAATCGCAGATGAACCATCATCATACCCCATTTCACAAATTGCCGGTAAATACCAATCATTATGCCCTGCAATTGATTGGGTGCATAAACCAGCTGCATAAAAATATGGGTTCGTTGACGCTAACATAGCTGTAAAAGGAGGCGAGCTCAATTGAGAATAATTCGTTACATAGGTATTATAAAACTTCACTATATTTCTAGTATTACAAGCCCCATCTGATTTACCTGCGCACGCCTCAAAATCTGAAGCCATCAAGGCAAGTAAATTGGTGTAAGTAGTACCTCCATTATTATAATCAAACATGCTTGCTAATGCGCTAAAAGAAGGAATTCCTACCGATGATGTGGAGTTCAGGGCAATGCCAGGAATAAAATCATTACTCACATCATTTCGGGTAGCGCTAGTGCCATTTGAACTCCAAGGAACACCACCTGGGAAAGGGCCACTTGCTTGATCTTTAGTAGTAACAATTTTACCCCTCACACTGCCCTTGCAATCCCTAGGAGAGATACATCCCTTAGTATCGTCAAAAGCAAAAACGTATCCACCTTGGTACATAGATCCATAAGCTAAAACATGAATCGCTGAATGTACCGTATTGGTATTTGTCCCTAAAATAGATAATCTAACCGGTTTGGGATTAGCATCACCAATAGTTGCACTAGGCATTCTTCCAGGTTTAATTGTTAGCACACATGTATTGGAAGGCGCTATTGTTCCGCAACTCGAAGGGCTAATTGTGGTGCCAATTGGTAAGCCTGGAGAAGTTGTATACATCACATTCATGGCCTCAATCGCCCCTGTGTTTGTAATTGTGATGCTTCTTTCCCTGCCTGAATTAACTGATTTTCCAGTGAGAATACCATACTCTGACAAACCCGTAACACTCAAAACCTGCTCGTTCACACTAACCTGCAAACTTGTGGTATTGATCGTATTTTTACTTACTTGTAATATATTATTAGGACTTGGCTGGTAACATTGATTCGGGTTGTTCTGTTCACATAGTATAGGCCCTGAATGAATGCCTTGTGGGGGTACCAAACTGCCATTAATGGTCAACTTTAATTCGCATATACTTCCCCTCCCTGCTAAGTTGCAGACGGAGGCACTAAGACCTTGAGTTGGCTTTAATACCAAACTTTTTGCTCTTCTTGATTGATTTGTTACGGTATAGATGACAGTCGCAAACCCTCTATCGGAAACTGTCACACTTTTTGGGTGTGGTGCCGAAAACGTCCATATTGGAGTTTCAGCACAAAGTGTACCGCTGAACAATAAGTTAGTTACACTTATTATTAAAATATTTCTTTTTTCATTGTTTTTATTCATATGCCCTTCCTAGATACTCAACTTGCTTCCTACCATTTACCCACGTTATTACTTAAAATTGCTGCTATATGTTAATTCAAAGAGAGCTTCCATGATGACTGTTAAACAGTAACTTTAAAAAATAAATTTATAAAAAAACTTATCACAAAGTACCTTTAGATTAATTGTGTGAAAGTACCCAGTTGTTGCTGACTCCTTACTTAAGCTGTTTAGCCAATGTAGGTTGTACTACCCAAAAGATAATTTAAGTTATGTCATTAGCTATATATTTCATTTATATCATCAAAAGAAGTTCTAAATAAATTTTTCTCCAGCGGATTATATGTTTGTACTCTATTACGCAGAAAGTTTCTATTAAAAATAGTATATTTGACGAGGCCACATTTTTTCATGAAATCACCTTTCAGTGGAACTTAATGGGGATTAACGAACTGAAAATTATGCAGCTCTATTCTGTCGGAGTGCCGCAGCATTTATTTCGTCTGGTAATATTTTTACACATTTTTAAGCTTTTAATTAGTGAATAAATTTTTGATAATTATTTACCCCATCAAGCGCGATTATTTTAAAATATTTATACGCATTCCTAGCTAAAGCAACTTTTTTGTATATTTAATAATGATCTTCTTAATCTAGCATCCATGGTTTGTTATCCGAAGTGGTTTGCATATTTTTTGTTTGATAGCAAACTTTAAAAAAACGGTAATCATCAAAGTTGCTCATATAATTCTCATTCTTTATTATGGTGTACATATTTTTTAATTAACAAATTAATAAAGACTTACCACTACCAGGCAAAGAACGAATCTATTATCCTTTGTTGCTTATTCGAGACCCTGATCGATAAAATGGACTTACTCTAATTTTAGAATTAATAAGACTTATTATGGTAGTTATATATGCTCTTCCTAAAATAGTTTTTTTATAAAAAGATACGATAATCAACTTGAAACTTTTCAGCAATTCGTTTTGCAAGCTCTTTGCCAATTGGACGCCTACCATTCTCCATTGCAGACAAATTTGTTTGAGTTATATTTAGAGTTTTTGAAAATTCAATTTGGCTTAAACCCTCTCTATGACGTAAGCCTCTTAATAAAAGACCAGGCTCGCCATGCTCATTGATAAGCTCACCAAAAACATCATCAATAGATAAATGAGATTTACTTTCTTCTTTAACTCTATATTTTTCAATAACCCTTACTGGCAACGCATAATGTGCTCCATGCCAAGTAACCATAGCAATATTTTCAGTATGGGGCTTTTTCATGTGTTCCGACATAATACACCTCAATAATTTTTACTTGTTTATCGATAACTTCCCAACAACAAACATACGTTGGTTTTCCTTTCATTAAATGACAATGACGTTTATCCCCTATCATGCCCTTTAATTTTCCATAGTTTTTCCAGCTTCCACTTGTACTTGGCCCATTTCGCTCTATATCACGAAGCAAAAGTAATAAAGTAGCTTTAGCAGATTTCGGTAGCTTATCTACTTGCTTAGCGGCTTTGTTTGTTATTTTTATTGTCCAGTTCATATAGATATGATATATCAATAAATGATATATGTCAATTTTTGATTATTTAATCTTTTTAGTTAGTTAAACGGGGGTTTTATTTCCTTTAAGAATCACGCATAAGTTTTTCTAATTCTTGAATCAAACCAGGTAAATTAATATGGTAAAATATTCTATGTTAATTTATTATTAATTTTATCGAGATATTTAACCAAAAGATTATATTATGCTAATTGGATATGCCCGAGTTTCTACAGATGATCAAAATTTAAACTTACAAAATGATGCCTTAATAAATGCAGGATGTGAGAAAATTTTCAATGATCAAATTACTGGAAGCAAAATTCAACGACCAGGTTTAGAGGCTGCTTTAGAGTTCGCCCGGGAGGGAGATATTTTCGTTGTTTGGCGTTTAGACCGACTAAGTCGTTCACTTAAAGATTTAATTGACATGGTCGCCCTTCTTGATTCAAGAAAAGTTGGATTAAGAAGTCTTCATGAATCAATTGATACATCATCTAGTTCCGGGAAGTTAATTTTCCATATCTTCGGGGCACTCGCCGAATTTGAAAGAAATTTAATTCGCGAACGAACTCATGCAGGCTTAGAGGCAGCAAGAGCAAGAGGACGAAATGGCGGACGGCCTAAAAAATTAAATAAAGACAAATCAAAATTAGCTCTTCAACTTTATAAAGAAAAAAAACATAGTATAAAGCAAATTTGTAATTTGATTGGCATTTCGAAGCCTACTTTATACAAGTATGTTAAAGAATCAGATTAAGGTAGACAGCATGAAGGAAAAAATTGAATCAGGATATATATTTTTAGATATTAAACATCCGTTAGCGGGCTTGGGGAGCAATGGAACAGCCAACCGACTTAAGGCTTTTCTGTTGTTCTTAATGGCCTTAACTCACCACGTTTTACCTCATCTGGCATGGCAAAGGAATATCGTCCGAGCATATTAATATGACCATATCCATATGCGGACAGTCTGGCTACATCTTCATCGTATACGGGGAAGCCTTCTTGTCGTAATTGATTAATGGCAGCATCCATGTAAATAGTGTTCCAAAGTGTAATGATATTTAAAACCAGTCCAAGGGCACCTAACTGATCTTCTTGCCCTGCACGATACCGCTGATGAAGTTCTCCTCGCTTACCATGAAAAACAGAACGACCTAAACTGTGTCTGCCTTCGCCCAAATTTAGTTGTACCAAAGTCTGACGACGGAATGACTCATCATGAAGATAATTGAGCATGTGGATAGTTTTGTCAATTCGCCCAATTTCGGCAATTGCTTTGGCTAAACGAGTTGGTTTATCAGCAACTTGAAGAGTGCGCATAATGCCTTCTGCGGGAACTCTCCCGAGTTTTAATGAAGCCAATAAACGTAAAATATCATCCCACTCAGGAGGAACAAGATTTATATTTATACGACTTTTTGCAAGTACATTGAGCTTTCCATAATCAGCCAACGGATCAATCCGCCAGAATCTAGCACCACCCATATCAGCCAATCGCGGACTGAAACGAAGTCCCAACAAACGAAACAGTCCAAATACAATATCACTGTATGCGCCTGCATCTGTCATGATCCGCGTTGGCTGTAATTCCGTCTGTTGCTCAAGAACAACGCCTAACAATATTAGGCTATCACGTAAAGTGCCAGGTACTGTTACAGCATTTAAGCCAGTTCGTTGATTAGAGATTAGATTGTACCAAGTGACACCACGACCTGATTTAAAATATTTTGGATTTGGAGCAGCGTGCACTGTTCTAACCGGTACAACGAAGCGCATGCCATCAGCCGATGCAATATCGCCTCCGCCCCATTTCTTAGCTAATGGAATTTGATTTTGAGCAGAAACTAAAATGGCATTGACCGCCATTATCGTTTCATTTCGAATATAATTTTGATCAACCCATACCAATCTATCTCTTTTTAAAGCAGGTATGTCCTCACGAACAAACGGTTCTCGTCCAGTATTGCAAGCGTCTGCTAGCAATTCAGCACATAAACTGATTAATAGATCCTCAGCACGCGCACTTCCTTCATTGATGTGGGTAAATCCATCCGCAAATCCAGTACGTGTGGCTATCTCAAGTACCATCTCGGGTAAATCGACACGTGGTAATTTGGCTTTTACAGCAGCTCTCAATGCTTTTAATGATGGAGGCTCATCAAGTGCATCAAGCTGAGTTAGAATCAGCTCCTCATTACCCTTAACTGTTTCAAATCGAACAGCAGGGTTATTATCAATATTTGCAGCAACTAACCGATACACTTGATGTAGTTCATCTGTAAGGCTTGTTATGGCTAACATTGGGTCAATTGTTAAATTTAATGAGCGGCAAATCATAGGACGTATTGCCTCCCACTCTGAGCCAGAATAAAGATTGGCTCTTGGATCAGCATACCGCCAACTCGGACTTATGAACACATCCCTATGTTTCAGTGCCGATTGCAATTTATCAAGAACACAAAATATATATGCTGTTCGGTCAATTGTAGTTCTATTGCTATCCCGGCCAGTTATTGATGTTATTAATGCAAGCTCTTTATTATTTGCGTTTTTTTGAACTTCCTTCATGTTTAAAATGGATTTTTTCAATTTCTCAACTTGAGATTGTTTTTTCTCTGGTACAACGATTTCCTTAATTTTTTTATTGATAAGGTCAGCATATAAAAGTTTATCGTTATGCAAAATGATACCATCTTGGGTTTTTACAAGTTTCTTTATGACGCGATAAGTGGGTCGTGGTTCGTCTTGTGGCCAATTGATAACGCTACATTCATTTTTAATAACAATATTACGTTTCCATGATGTTCCAATAATCTCCATTGGCGGTTCATCCGTTTGTTTTCCCTTTAACCATTCAAGACTGGCAAGAAGAGGTTTTCCCGCTTGATTACTATCAAAATTTATTACTCGAAGGAGCGAAGGTAAAAATTTCTGAACTGTTTTTTCCTTTTGTTCAAGCTCATGATAAAACACATTACTTGGCGGCCTGATTAAGGCAGTGGCATTTTCAACTGCAGATACAAGCGCTTCATGACCTACTGTTGTATAAATTGTGTCCCGAATTTCATGATCACATAATTCTGTATTCAGTAGTAATTTACATGCATCGACCAATGTGGCTGTAGCTTGATCGAGATCTTTAAGAGTTCGCAGTCGTGTATTTTTATTTTCTTGCTTGGCCTTTGAGAATAAATCACGCAATACCATACTGAGCACGTCCAGAGAATCATCTTGGGAGTCTGACTCAAAATGATTCGCAAAAGCAACGAGCGTCGCCATTTTACGCTCAAACGGCAAGCGGTTGATGGCTGTAATTTTTGCCGTATTAGCAAAGCGTGCAAGTGTTGCTATTTTACAGGCGGGGATGCGGTACAGTGGTAATTCAACACTAATGTTGCGGGCAGACTCAACCCGTTTTAATGCTTGCACAAGAGCTGTGCTACTGATGCTAACCGGACCTTTACGCAGTTTATCAAGCAATGACAGATGTTCGTCATCCTCTACCACCAAGAGGTCATTCAGTTTTTCCTGTTGTGATGCGCTTAAATTTTTAATCAACATTCGCCATAAGCGAGACTCCATCCTGGAGCGAATTTCTGCAACAAAACGCTCAAGAACTGTAATACCTGGTAACAATATTTTGTTGGTCGATAGCCAACCCACTGCATGATCAAAAAGCACTCCAGGTCTGTCAGTACCAGTCCAGCATAGTGCACATAATATGCGACCAAGACGATAACGACTACCTTTTTCAGCAAATTCTATATAGCCATAACGCGCTCGAATTTCAACAGCATGACGCCAACGCTGCTCACTTTTCATGTACATTGATATGCAACTTTCAGGATCATTAACCTTGATTTGAATAGCAACTCGCTCAATTACCACACGAGGAATCTGATTCAAGTCGGAAATAAAAGCTCCAATAAATCGAACTGTTGTCAGCTGTAATGCATAACCTAACCTGCTGAAGTCACCACGCTTGTTTGCAATCCACTCCATATCCTGATCATCGAGGAAAAAAAGGCTATCTACGATATCTGGTGGTAGGTCAGTAGGATATTTAGCGTAATTGTCACATTGTACTGGGGAGAGAAAACTAACAGGCATGTTTATCCAAAATCAATAGGTGTTGTTGCTAAACTTAGAAGTTTTGCAACGGAATTTGAATGCCTTTATTTAAAGGTTTAAATTCGTTGCAAAAATCAGATGCAAAAGTCTATTGTTTTGCGATATGATTTGCAAATAAAATATTAGGGATTAGTTATGAAAATTGGGTATGCTCGCGTTTCAACCACGGATCAAAATTTAGAGTTGCAATTAGTTGCACTAAAAGAAGCTGGTTGTAAACGTATCTATCAGGAAAAAATTTCTGGTGCAAAAAGAGATCGTCCAGAATTACAACGATTACTTGATCAGCTTCGACCTGAAGATGTAGTCGTTGTTTGGAAATTGGATAGATTGGCGCGTTCAACCCAGCATTTATTAGAATTAATAGACTGCATAAGAACAACAGAGGCTTCCTTTTGTTCGCTTTCCGAGCCTTGGGCAGATACCACTTCTCATGCCGGTAAAATGATCATGACCGTATTCGCAGGTATTGCAGAATTTGAGCGTGACTTAATTCGTGAACGTACTGGTGCGGGTCGCGCAGCTGCAAAGCAACGTGGAGTTCGTTTTGGACGACCTGAAAAAATGAATAAAGAACAAAAGTCATTGGCCAAGCGGCTTTTGCAAGAAGATAAATCGGTAAGTGAGATTGCAAAAACGTTTAATGTCCATAAAGCAACAATTTATCGTTTACAACAAGAATAATTCACTACAGATCCCCAATCCTATGGTATTCTTAATATTAAGAATTATTTATTAATGATAACATCTGGTATGGTTTGAGTTAATTTTTATGGATAAAGAATGATCAATATAAAATATGGATTTGGAAAAGAAGTATTGTATTCATTTGATGATGCAATTAAAAAAGTTACTGAAGAACTGCAAAAAGAGGGATTTGGAGTTCTTACAAATATAGATGTGTCAGCAACTTTGAAAAAAAAATTAAATAAAGATATGCCTCCCTATCAAATTCTTGGTGCATGCAATCCGCAATTTGCCCATCATGCTTTAGAAAAGGAGCCATCTATAGGTTTGCTTCTACCATGTAATGTGGTTGTACGCCAGGATGATATAGGCAAAGTGCATATTGAATTTATGGATCCAAAATCAGTATTAGAATTGGTCGGCAATCCTGAGATCAATCTGGTCGCTGGAGAAGTAAGACAAAAACTGGAGAGAGTATTAAGCGCATTGTAATGCGCTCATCTACAGTTAAGATTTTAACATGCGAAGACCACTTGCAATAACAATAAGCTCACTTATTTCATGGGCTAAAACTGCTATTGGCAACGTAAAATAGCCAGTTACCGCCCCGACAATAAGAGAGCTAATAACAATTATAGATAGTCCTAAATTTTGTAAAATTATATTCCAGGTTCGATGACTAAACTCGATGAGATAAGGTAATTTTAATAAATTATCACCCATTAATGCTACATCCGCAGTTTCTAATGCAACATCGGTTCCAGCGGCGCCCATTGCAACTCCTACATGTGCTGCTGCAAGTGCTGGAGCATCATTTACTCCATCGCCAACCATCATTACCTTACCGTAACGTCTTTCCAGTTCCTCAATTTTTCGTGTCTTATCTTCTGGTGATAAATCAGAGAATACTTCATCTACACCTGCTTGAACTCCAATTGACGCGGCAGTTATCGAGTTATCTCCAGTGAGCATAACAACACGCTCAATACCCATCAATTTTAGGGACGATACCATCTGCCTTGCTGTAGATCTTAGAGGATCAGTAATTGCAATTAAACCGAGAATTTCCTTATCTGTTCCTACTAATACGACAGTCTTTCCAACGGTCTGTAATTTATTTATTTCTTGAATTACAGTTTCTACCAATAGACCCATATCAATAAATAATTTTGGATTGCCAATATAAAATTGTTCTCCATTTATAAAACCCTGAACCCCTGAACCAGTCAATGACTTAAAATGTTCAACAGGTTTATATGCAACACTTTCTGCCTTTGCTTGTTGTAAAATGGCATGTGCCAGTGGATGCTGGGAACGCGATTCAAGGGTGGCAGCTACATTTAATATTTGGTTCTGAGTATAATTATTTAACGAAATGATATCGGTGACCTTGGGTTGTCCTTGTGTTAAGGTTCCTGTTTTATCAAGCGCAATAACCTTTATTTGAACCAATTTTTCTAAATATATCCCACCCTTAAGTAATATTCCGTTTCGACTGGCTGTACCAAGAGCAGCTACAAGGGTAATTGGGATAGAAATTACTAAAGCACATGGTGCAGCTGCAACAATAAACACCGTTGCACGTAGCACCCATTCTTGCCAATGCAGCCCAAATAGAGGAGGTAGGGTAGCTATTAGTACCCCTGCTAAAAGAACGAATGGACTGTAGAGATTGCCAAAACGCTCTATAAATCGTTGACTGCGACCTTTTTTATCCTGTGCTTTTTCAACAAGAAAAATAATACGAGATAACGTGTTCTCAGCAAATTTTTTGGTAGCGCGAATAGTAAGAGTCCCCTCGCCGTTAATAGTTGCAGAAAATACTTTATTTCCCACAAATTTCTCAACAGGAATTGATTCACCCGTGATAGGCGCTTGGTTTACACTAGAATGTCCAGATATGACCTCTCCATCTGTAGCGATGCTTTCACCAGGACGAACAATAAACTCATCTCCAATTTGAATGTCTTCTAAAGGTATTAGGAACTCGCTATTATTACGTCGGACTAATGCGGATTTTGGGGCAAGTTCCATCAATACTCTGATAGCATGTCGCGCCCTTTCACCAGCATAACCCTCTGCTGCTTCAGAAATAGAATATAAAAAAACCAGTGTTGCCGATTCTGCCCATTGTCCCATCACACCAGCAACAATAGCAGCGGTAGACATCAAAAACTCAATACCGATTTCATGTTCTTTGAAAAATTCTTCTATAGCTTCCCGTGCGAAATAATATCCACCAATTAACACCGCGCCTATGTAAAACCCGTTAGCAATTATCCTTGGTAGTGTCAAATATGAGCCTACAAAACCAATAGTTAATAATATACCGGCTATTGCTGCCGTAATGACTTTAGGATTATGCCACAGTTTGGGCATTGGTTCTTTGTGAGAAGGACAAGTGGAGCAGCCCATTTATTTATACCCCTTATTCATAGTTTTCTTCAGAGCCGTAATGTTAAAGCGTCATTGTTACCTAAAAATAAAGGTTTTTAAAGAATTCATCATAGATATTGAATAAAACAATAAAACTATTTGTTCTATTATAGGTAATTTGAAAACTTAATTACTAATGATGAAAAAAATTGGTTATCTATCTGTATTCAATGAAAATACTTGAACAACTTCACAGTTTACAATCCTATAAAATGAAACATACCGAATTATAGATATTAAAAGACCAATATAGTCCTTAAGTCGGTTGGCTGTTCCATTGCTCCCCAAACCCGGTTAGTAGCTTGGGAATGCTGTAGAGGAGTCCTAATAACCCCTCAATCTATTGAGGAAAATAAACCTCCACATCCATCAGTATGGTTAGCAGGGATAATTGACTCTAAAAATAATAGTAGGCTTTGTAATGAATTTATATTTGAATATGTTAGAGCAAAACATTTTCCTAATGCAGTGTCTCGAATGAGTTGTTTATATGTATTTAAAAAGAAAAGTGATGCTAAAGTAGCTATGGATTGGGGAGGATCCCATTTTAAAAAATGAAAATTTGGTTAAAGTTAGGATCAACTCAAATAAAGTATCTAAAGTTGACTCTAAGTGGATTACTTACGCGGCATTAAATGAGGACAAAATTATAAGATGTGAATATATAAGCGTTATTGATAAATATTGGAATGGTGAACAATACGATGACGAACCCCATTGGGAGTACTTAATCGAAGGTAGCGCAGAAATACTGGATGAAAAAATTAAGGAAAAAGCTTGGAGGGAAATTAATCGCTGGATGCCTTCTAGCCTAAGTATGTTAAAAATAGCGCAAAAAGCTATTAAACTTGGTTATAGCTTTGGGCATATTGTTCCATACATTTTAAAATTATCAGACAATAAATATAAATTAACATATATTATGGATGCAAATGACCTAAAATCTGATTCTTTTTGGGAGGAATTTGATATAAATGAATTTTTTCTTCCTAATTTGACAGATATGGAAAAGGAATTTACTTTAGATAGCTATAAATTATATGGTCTTGATCTTTATACAATTCAAGATTAAGTCGCTTTATAATATAAGAACATATTTGGAAGATTATTATATGAATAAGGCCAAACAAAAGTGACAAGAATGTATCCATATGACAAATTTTATTATATCTTTTTATCTGAAGAAGTAGATAGGAATGGAAAAAGAGCAATTCGGTCCAGTTCAAGATGTATTTTTAGTTAAAGGCGATCAATTTTTGCTTAATCAATTTATTACGGATGGTACAATTATAAATCGTCTAGAAGTAGCAGAATACGATCATGTCTTTTATCAATTTCCTGCCTTAATAATTTGGAAGTTTTATCTGGAGATGGCTTCTGATGATGAGACGAAAGCCTTTGCGGTAAGTCAGTCTATCTCTCGTACCCTTCAAAAAGAACGAACAAAAGATAAAAAAAAGATTTATACGCTGGCAACGAATAATCCCAGTGATTTATTAAAATATTTTAGGTTTATTATTTCCGCCTATGTTTTTTCTTTTAACGCTTTGGAAGCATACCTTAATCTCAGAATAGACTCATTTAGTCCTGATCTTGATGATTATGTGAAATTGAAAGAATTAACTAAAAATTTTAAAACCAGTGTTTTATTGCATAAAAAAGAAGATTTGATAAAAGAATGCTCTATAGAGGATAAATTAATTGTAATTCTTCCTTATATATTACGTAAAAAATCTATTAATTATAAAGTTAGCTCTTTACACAAGACAAGTTTTAAAAGAATCCTGTTTGTTAGAAATGAACTTAATCATTATAAAAGATTAAAACAAAGAAGCTCTGCACAAAACGGAACTTTTAAAACATCTAGATTATGGAATCAATTAATACCTGCATTTAAAGATAATAAAATTAACTTAAACTTCCATCCAGCTACCTTTGTTGTTGAATTAATTAAAACTATTGAAGACAGATTCTCTAGAATTAATTAATTCGTAAAAGTCAGCCCTATTCGGGGAAGCGAAGGTAACGATTAATTCAATAAAATGTTTCATTGCTAAATTTAATTCACTACAGATATTAAAGAGTTAAATGGTATTTTTTTGAACTCAATATTCATAAGAACTATTTTTAATATCGATTAATGTTGAATTAATAAACTGACGATATCCTAGATTTTGAATAAATAGTCTAAAATTCAAGAGTTACGCTTATTGGACGATTCATCATGGTTAATCATAAATACATAATTATGTTGATTATTATTTTAATCTCAATTGCTCTATTTATTTTTAATTAAAGAGGCTATATGGCAGATATGGTTTTAATAGATTGAATGAAGGGTGGGTTAATCTCCAGTAATTATATATTTACCGTATTCGAATCGGATAGAGTAATAAGGAACTTTAAAGTCTAATATCGACTGAAAATTATTTTCGTAATCAAAATCCGCTCCAAGAACAAGAGCTTTAAGTGAATTTAAGTAGTTGACTAATAATTCATCTTCATTTTCGGTGAGCAATAGCCATCTATACTCCTCTTCATAAGACCAACATGTATTTTTTTTAAAAAACACCTCCTTTATATATGGGTAACAAAATTCATTAAATATTATTGGATCTTCTAAATATGTTTTCAAATTATTTCTATTTACTTCAGCTGATCGATGTGGAATATAGTCGTGGTACGTTACTTTATTACTAAGTAATTTATCAGACCTTACTTTTTTAATTTGTTCATTTAAAATTTCTTTATCAAAAATGAGGCATACTCCAGCATGATTATCCCCATAATGTGTCCACATTGAAGGTATTGAAAAAAATGAATTTTTTAAGCCATGAATATAACTAAATATTTTATTTTCACCCTCAATATTGCATTGAGTAGTACAGAATAATTTTATTCTTTGAGCCAATATTTTTTTTGCCTCATCTCTATCAATGACATAATTTTCAGCATAAGTACTACAATCATCCTCAAACCATGATAATTTGTTTTCATAAGGATCATTAACACTCAACGCATTCCCTAATTTAATAGTTTGGTTAGGTAAAATGAATTTTATGGCAGTTTGCGCTTTTGTATAATGTGCAACATAATTTGTTTTATACAAATCACTAATTTTTGTATTTATCCCCATTTTCTTCCTATTAACATCAGCGTCACGTATCCCCCCTCTTGCACTAGGCCAGGACTTAAATAAATTATAGACTAGAAGTTTTCTTATTAACTTCAATGTGCGGATAACGGCGTAAAGGGATGGCCAATAATGAATCTAATTAGTTTAATATGATGCTCCTTGGCGATAAATCAAACACTGTTTAATTAAATAGTTTTTAAAAATATCTATACTTACTTCACAATATACATTTGAGAATTTTCATGAAATTTACCGATATTAAGGATAATGATGTATCTCAATTAGCTATTCATTTTATAAGATTATCCGATGAGTATTTAGCAGTTTCAAAATACCTATTTACATTTCCATCGTTTTTTAATACCGCGGCTACACTCGGGCATTTAGGAATAGAGCTTCTTTTAAAAAGCTTGTGGATATGGAATAAGAAAAAAATTCCATTCACCCATGAACTGGATTATTTAGCTCAAAATTTATCTATAAATTTTTCACCTGATCAACTAAAACAATTTAAAAAAATTACTTCTTTTTTTTACCATCGTTATCTTGATGATGAAAGTCATGATTCAATTCAGAAAATACTCATAGAGATAAAAGATGAAGTTTTTCCAGGAATGGCATGTCTACCTGGTGAATTAGGTACTGATGATTGGGACAAAATATATAGGATTTACGAGGATCTTCTGGATCATCTACCGAATGAACTTTACAATGAATACGCTCGGAATGGTACAAAAATAGGAGCTCTTTATCTAAAAAATTAAATGTAATTAATAAATATTATCCATCACAAATTTTTGACTTTTTTCTTACCGCTCCAGAAAATATATACGTTATCTTACTCATTATCCTTTGTTTATGATGGATGAGGTACGTATCTATCTCAAACTATTAAGGAAAACAAATTTAGAAGGAATACTATAAATTAAATTATATTTGGGGAGCTTTTAATTGTATCAATCTTTGCCTATGCACTAAGTCTATAATGAAGAATAATTCATGTACAAAGGAGTGTAATGTAATCATGAAAAAATTTTTAATAGTTTTATCTGTTTTATATTCATCAATAATTTATGGAGCAAAGGAGATATGGTTACAGGATAGTGATTGTAAAATGCTAAGTGGGGATGGCTATTCAGTTAAAGCCATTGAAGGATCATTGATTTCTTATATATGTACAAGAGAAAATATTGTAATAACCTGTTCCACCACTACCAATACCGGTACTATGTTTAATAATAAGCCTTCTGCAATAGTGAGTTTTAAGGAGTTAGTTCTTGATGAAAATTTTATATTTTGGAAAGGGTGATTCATTTGAAGCAACAGCCCTACTAAATTTGAAATAGAAAAGATATTTGGTTAGTTCTACTTATTTTATTGAGGGAAAACTTATAAACAAATACTGCGTAGGGGAAGTTAAAAATTTTTATTTACCTCCATGAAATGAAAGTAAAGAGAAATTAATCGTTTTAAGGATAATGTTTTCTATCAATAGAATGTACCCAATAGACACTTAAACTCCGTTTAATAAAACGCTCCATTGCAATAAATGAAACAATATTTAATTGAAACAGCTTTTTAAACCGCCACAGCCCACTAAAGTTCAAATTTTATACAGAAATTAATGAGTTCATTTTAACGGTGGTTTTTCTCTAAACAAAAATTTTTATTACCTGCTTTAAAATCAAATTGTTTATTTCTCCTATATTTAGATTAACCTCAGGAGATTAAAAATGAACTTATCAAAAAAAATACTTATTATTTTATTGCTATTACCTATTACAAGCTATGCCGTAACTTACACTTGTAACATAATAAAAAAATTGGGTTTTGAGCACGAATACTCCAAAGAAGAATTAGATAAACATCCCTTTTTTACACTTCTGGAAACTTCTGAAGATATTACATATATTTCGAGATGCATTTACTTTAATAAAAAACTACAATGTAAGAAAATGTTAGTAGATAAAATTGTACATGATAACAACGTTAACATAACGAAATTTTATGTTTTTGAACCTCAATATAATTTCCAGTTATTTCATAATTTATCTGGTATTGAAGATAATGGCAGAGGAGACATATCATTTGAAAAATGCACGGTTAATTAATTATTTTAGAATTATTAAAAATATTTTTATATGAATTATTGAGAAACATTATCCATCACACACTCTTGATTATTGATCTTCTAACGCGCAAACAAACCCATAGGTTCCTTTTCTCTTTCCTATCTATTCCAGGTTATTTGAGATAGATAGATACGTTATCTATCTCAAATAAAAAGCTATAATTAACTATTAAAGGATGATAGCAATTACATTAAAAATCAAAGACAGGTGTCTCATACAATTCTATTGATTAAAAAATTCTTAAAGTTGAGTAGCATAAAAGGATTTATCGGCCGTTCAGATGGCTAGTGATTGAGCGATATAGGGATATAATACATGACTCACAGTAATTGGATACAACGAAAGAAAAGAAGACAGGAAAGCAAAGATCAATTATCTACAGTAAATAATAACAAATCCTACTGTATGATCATTCACTATTCTTGTGAATCTTTTTATAAAATTGTTGATGGCCACACTCCTAGAGTTACATCCATAGCTATAAGAAACTTTGAAAATGGCCAAACGCATTCATTTTCTATTCATAAGTCTGCAGAAGAAGAACACATTGCCCAAGATCAGATCGAAAATCACTACGATAAATTAGAAAGAAAAATGTTAGATCAATATTTCATCTTTCTTTCTAACAAGAATAGCTATAAGTTTATACATTGGAATATGAGAGATATTAATTTTGGTTTTCAAGCAATAGAGCATCGTTATAAAGTTTTAAATGGTGAGCCCGTAATAATTAATGACTTAAATAAAATTGATCTTGCTAGAGTTCTCATAGGGCTCTATGGAATTAAATATATCAGCCATGGAGAGCATGGCCGCCTAAATGAATTATTAAAACATAATAAAATTACTATGAAAGACATTCTCACGGGTGAAGAGGAGGCAGATGCCTTTGAAAAAAGAGAGTTCGTAAAATTACATCAATCCACTCTTAGGAAATCAGATGCATTAGCCAATATTCTAGAGCGTACTCTCGATGGGACTTTAAGAACAAAAGCAAAATGGGTTGATATATATGGAGTACATCCGAGTACCATAATAGAGCTTATAAAAAATCATTGGATCTACTCATTATTAGGAATAATTATTCTCTTGGGAGGAATCTATAAGTTTTGGGTTCATTATCTATAAAAATTATTTTTTAATAAACTTTGTTTTATGGACTTAGTTTTTGAACACTATCTAGGATTAATTTAGACTAGAAAATGCATTATAGTGATTGTTCACAAACCCATCGTTATATGAACTAGTATCATGCTTTTTCAGCCTTATTCTTTACTTAATCTATACAGTCAGTTTAAAAGGGTAATGTCACCCATTTGCACATTTAGCCTTGCTCTCTTAGTAGGGTATACAAAGGTAATTTCAAAGCTTCAAATCTATTCATTAAATAGCAGCAATGAAGGTGATGTATTTTTAGAAACCAAAGACAAAATTAATAAGAAGTTGTACGATCATTAAAATGACTGCAGCGCTAACAGCTGTAATCCATCCATCTATTGTAAAACTTGGTAGGATTCCTGCTGCAATGCCAAGGATTATCGCATTTAACACAAATGTAAACAGGCCTAGGGTCAGAATATTAATTGGCAGTGTTAGGATAAAAAGAATCGGTTTTATAATTGCATTTAAAAATCCAACGACCAAACTTGCAATCATCGCGGCTTTAAAATCTTTAAGGTGAAAACCCTTCACTAATCTTGAAGTGATAAGTAGGGCAATTGCAGAGAAAATCCAAACTAAAATAATATTTAACATAATAGACTCCCAAGTAATTTATACTTTAGCTTCTTAGTAGAACCAGTCCATTAATTTCATTAACGCTTTTCGTGTATTTAAACGAGATTTTGTAACAAATCAGTTTCTTTTACAGTAGTATTATTTGCACTATTTTATCAAAAGTACGTTTTTCTGCGTGTTACCTATCCTCATGCCCAGAGGTGATTCGCATAAAGACAAACCATCCTGAATAAAATTATCAGGAAGCGGAATTCTAGAGCCTTCTAATCCAGGATCCAAATTCGGTTTCCAAATTTCTTCGTATCCTCTTTGAGGAAAAAGAACTTTATTATTTTTATGTAGCTGATCGCTAAAATAGTTCTCCAGTTTTACAAGGAAAACTATTCATTACATAAAAATTTACTTATCTTTAATTACGTCATTAACATATCTAAAGATTGCGATTTAACTAATTTCTCTTTCGGTTTGGCCTTAAAGAACGAGGAAGAATTAAACTGATATTGGGCTCCACAACTAACCCTTACAAATTTACTGGCAATCAATCTCTTTACATCTAAAGGTAATTCATTAATCTCGTTTAAATAAGCCAATTGTTTGCCTACATTTAATATTATATTGCCATTATTATTAAAATTACAAAATTGCTTATAAAGAAAAGGCCACAAACCTCTTAGCAACTCCTCGTGCTGCCTTATTGTTTTTCCTTTAAAGAGGTTGTTATTACGTAAATCAACGGCTAAGTAACTCTCGCTTCTAACCAGAACGGATAATGCCTCTGCAAGACCAACCTCAGATTGTTGCCCCAAACTATTCCCGGATAAGTTAAGGAAAGTAAAAACCTTGTGTAGTCCCTGCAGTCCTATTTTAAGTGAGTATACATATTTTCCTAGATCATTATGAGACAAATCAAGTTCAATAACATGTTTTTCAAAGCCTGAAAGCATTTTTTTCATTGCTTTTCCTTGAGCTTGAATAAGGGATTCATAGTTTTTTAAATCCTTGGTTAAATCAATTCCCATAAGATTCAGTTGATTATGAGCTAAGCTCACATGATGAACAGATTTCGGAAAACTAGATGCCATTTGTTGTAGCTGTTTTGGACTTCTGCAGCAAAGGTGATTATCGGCTTATCGTTTTTAAATTAGGTTCTCTGTACAGTTCTTTAAACTTAACTGTTGTTGCACCAGCAGGTATATTATTAATCTGAGAAGTTAAAGGAATGTTTTTGTCAATTATAATAGTATACATAATATTAAAAATCATATTAAAAAGAAGTTATAATTCTAACGCAGAGTACTTATTTAAAGATGAATTGATGTACGTATTTTGTGCAGTTTGTATCTTTGCAAAAGCCACTTTATAATATTTCAATAACTGTTCACTATTGATCATTTAATTCAAAGAAACAGAGTTAGAAGCAAATTAGACTCCTCAATAAAACAAGGTCAAATCTATCAAATATAGATAATTTCATTAAAACAACATGGGCTTAAAAAAACTTTTTGATTTCACCTGAAAGCTCTCTACTATAAACTTTCTGTAGTAAGTCGGGCCATCAATGGTTCATCTACGCTTTTTCAATCAATGATAGGTGGCGGAGTATTAATTATCTTACACTGGCTCATTGCACATTGGACTTTTAAAAGTCATCGTGCAGGTAAAATTTTAAAAGGCGAATCTAAGATAGTCATTTGTAACGGTAAAGTAAATTGGGATGTTTTACGAAAAAATCAAATTACAAAAGACGATATAATGGAAAGTGTAAGAGAAACAATTCATCTTGACACATTGGATAATATCAAAGAAGCACGTCTTGAAAGAACAGGAAAGTTAAGTTTTGTTTTGAAAAAATAATTTTTCAATCTTAGTAAAATTGATTCTTTTGCCCATAATCTATTCTATTGAAGAGGTTTTAAATGTTCGAACAACTTCTTTCGTATAATTATTTATAATTATACCTTTGTAAGGAATTTTTTGACTATCCGCCTTAGCAATCATCCAGATATATAGGCCATCAAGATCGTCACTGTTTCGTTCATCGATGATTTCATCTTCTATATATATCTTTGCAGTATAAATACACATAAATTGTTATCCTTTAAAAACTTGATTCTAGAGTTTCCCCCTATTATCAAAAGGAACAATTTTTATTGATGTTGGCTCCTTTAGTGGATTTATAATATTTTTTTTTATCCATTTTTGGTTTTAATATTATAAATTTTAGTAGTGAAAATTTATAAGTAACTTTGTTTTCTTTTGTATTGCACCTTTATTTAATTTCTTGAAAATTATATTTAACTTCAAAATTATTTTTTGCTTTGTAGTTCATATACTAACTCGACAATGTTAAGCATGTATTGTCGTGTAAAAGGCTTCATGCATTGAATTTGTTTTTTTTGTAGGTGGAGGGAATTTTGTTCAGGGTTATAGGTTATTTTTATAATAGGTGTGGTTTGGTTGTGGATCGAGCTGTCGTGAATTAGTTCAACAAGCTCGTTAAAGACAATGTTGGTTAATTTTTCATCAACTAAAATCACATCGTAGCGTCTCATTGAAGCTAGCTCTAACCCTGAAACTGCATCTGAAGCCATATCTACCTTATGCTGCAACTGCGATAAATGAGTGCGCATTATGATGCGTTCTCCTAATGATTCATCGATTATTAAAAAAAGTATTGGGTTTTCCATAGACGACTTATAGTTAAGTTTATAACTTTAAGAAATAATATTGAAAGTTATAAGTAGTAGTCTTTTACAATCCAGATTCAACTCATGTTATTAACTTTGAATTTAATCTAACTCTTATTATTAGGATAGTACTTATTTAATTTGTTGCAATTATGTAATGAATAGTATGATTTGACTTGATCAGATCATGAGCATTTTACATTTGTTTTATAAGTTATTTTTTAAAAATTATTAATAAAAATAATTTCAAAAATAGTAGATTTGTTATGTTTTGATTAAATTAAAAACATACTGAATTAAAATACAAACCTTCAAATGTTTACTTCTTGGGGACTTGAGTCTATAACTTTTATCCAGGGTTCCCCCCGCAGATATTTTAAAGCTGCAAGCGGTGTAGTGAAAATTCTATTTTAAAGAATTAGAAGAGACTCTCTATTTTAATAGAATTAATTTTTATTTAGATTGGTAAAATAGTAGATTTTTTTTATAAGTTCTGCTAATGTTTTCACTTCCATTTTTCTCATAACATTTGCTCTGTGAACTTCTACTGTAGAGATAGAAATTTTTAGTAAAGCAGCCATTTGTTTGTTGAGTTTGCCTTCTACGATTAAATCCATGACTTCTTTTTCGCGTTTACTTAATCTATTGATTTGCTCTTCAATTTTGTCTGGGATATTATAGTTTTTAATTAAGCATCGTTGGCTAGCTTCTAACAATGTTTGCTGATTTACAGGTTTTACAAAAAAGTCTTCAGCACCTGCTTTCATGGCTCTTACAGCCATAGTCACATCACCGTATCCTGTAACTACAATGGCTGGTATTTTGATATTATGAGCTTGTAAATGCTCTAAAAGTTCTAAACCACTCATTCCTGGCATTCTAACATCTAGAATGAGACATCCAGTTTTTTTATTATAACTATTTAAAAAGTCATTAGCATTTTGATAAGCATAAGCTTCTATATGAACAGATTTAAATAAATGTAAATATGCCTCACAAGTTATTAAATCATCATCGACAATAGATACATTAGAGTTTTTGGTATCAATGGGTTTAATCATATCCCTTGAACTTCCTACCTATTTCCCTTAGGTTTTTTCATGATAATTCAGTAAATTCCTTAGTGCAAGAAAAATATTATTCTTAATGAGTCTCTATTAATTTAATAGAAATTGTACAACCCTTTAGGCAACTTCTTTAAATAATGATTTACCATTTTTATAATTCATAAATTGTTTTAAAACCAATTCTATGGTTTGACTCGAGAAATTTCTCCCTGCTAAAAAACGACATAGATCATCGGGTGTTTTGTTCGAGTTCGAAAAAAAATGTCCTCTCACTTCATCCATAGCCCTAAATTGTTCAGGCAATAAAGAATTAATTGCCTCTTTAACTAAATCAGAATCTATTCCTTTTTGTTCTAACATTCTTAAAATGAACCGATCGCCTTTGTGTGAATAATGGGTCGCAATATTAATGGCTAATTGTTTTTCATTAAGTATTTCAAGTTCATTAAGGCGAGTTATTACCGAATTCACTGCTTTATCTAACTCTGGCAAACTTCCAAATTCTTGCTCCAATTTATTTCTCAATTCTTTTTCACTGTAATTTTTCTCAGATAAATACATAATTGCAGCATCCATCAATGAAGTCATATTATTTTCCAGGGGGCAGAGTATTTTTTACATAGGTTAAGCTTTAAAATATAGTAATAATTTAAATAAATTCAATATTAATTGAACAATTATTAACATCCTGGAAGAACACTTTTCTTTCTTTTCATATTAATGAATTAGATTTAAAAATTTTTTTCCATATACTCTCAAATAGATTGGTCTGATATAAAGCTCAAAATGAAAACTTTTTTAACAACTCATAGATTAATAATTTGCGAACCCTCGTCTAATGATTTTGATAATTTATATAACCTTCAATCAAATTCAAAAGTGATGAAATTTATAGGCAATGGAAGGAGGAATAAAAAGGAGGCAAGGACTGGATTGGAAAAGGCCATCAGTCACTTTCAAAAGCATCAATTTAGCCTTGGTTCTGTTTATGAAATAGATTCAGGCCAATTTATCGGTAGAGCTGGTTTAATTTATTTTAATTATGATGATAATCAAGTGAACATCGAATTGGCTTATGCTCTTTTACCTGAATATTGGGGGAAGGGATATGCAACAGAATTAACCAAATCTTTAATTCTTTGGGGATTTGATAATCTATCAATCCAAAAACTTATCGCTGTTGTCCACCCCGACAATATCGCCTCTCAAAAAGTACTTTCAAAATCAGGGATGATAAATACAAGTGTGATTAAGTATTGGGATAAAGAAGTTTTACAGTTTGAGATTTATAAGCAAAAGAGTGATTTAAATTAAAAATAGAAATTTCTATCTTTGTTAATTTCTATTTTCAATTTTTATCATCTAAGTTAAGCGATTGTTTTTTTCCAATTAGCCAAATGTCTTTCCATGGGTCAACTCTTAGGGAATTCAATCGTTTTTGAATGGTAAAAATATTATAAAAAGTATCTTCAATATTATTTGTTAGCTCATCCCAATGAATGGGAGTTGCTACAGGCGCATGAGGACGTGCTCGGGTTGAGTATGGTCCAATGGCTGCATCCCATTGGTTACGTAGATAATCAATAAAAATCTTTCCTACCCTTTTGGCTTTAGACATTTCACTGACATAATGATTCGGATGAATTTTTTCTAATGTCTCAACAAAAGAATGGGTAAATTCTTTGATTACGTCCCAATTATGTTCAGGCTTAATTGGAACCACTACATGTAAGCCTTTACCGCCAGTAGTTTTAACAAAGGAAGTTAAATTAAACTCTTTTAAGAATTGTCTTACTTCAAAAGCACTTTCAACCACCCTACTCCACGGGACTTCAGGAGATGGGTCTAAATCAAATATGAGTACATCAGGAAACTTGAGATGAGATACCTGACTACCCCATGGGTGAATCTCTAATACACCCATTTGCGCAAGCCCTAATAAACCCTCTCTATTTGTGAGATACATATAATCACTTATCTCATGGTCTTTAGGTGATTCAATTGAGACTTTTTGAAGTTCTTTGGAGGATGATTTGTTGAACATTTTTTGATAAAAGCACTCTTTATAATCACTGGGACAACGAACAAGAGTTAAAGGACGGTTTTGAATATGAGGCAACATAAAATTACACACATGCTCATAATAATCAAACACCATCTGTTTGGTAATACCATCTTCAGGATATAAGATTTTCTCTGGATGGGTTAAGCGAATATGCTTTGTTGGTTGCAAATTTTCTTGAGTAATGAAGTCTCGATTAATTTCTTCAAATGATTTTGCTTCTTCTTTGGTCACTTGATTTGCGTTGATATCTTCTCGTAAACCTTTAAAACTGGGATGTCTTAAAATTCCTTCAGAGGTCCATTCAATGTATTCCACTTCACATACCAACTCAGGTTTGACCCATATGGCTGTTTTATACCCTGGTGGATTTTTCAAAGAAAATGGGTTCTTTGGGCTAATTCGCTCATTGAGTTTTAAAGTAACTTCTCTAAGTGTAGCGGCACTAAATCCTGTGCCAACATTGCCACAGTAAATCAAATCACCTTTTGAGTTATAATATCCCAAATACAAAGAGCCTAAATGCGTGCGTGAACCTTGAGGTGGTGTATATCCACCTATAACAAATTCTTGCTTCTTTGTACATTTTAACTTCAACCAGGTCTTAGTCCTTTTGGTTTGATAAGTACTTAGCGCTAATTTCGATATAATACCCTCTAAAGAATAAGCACAAGCTTTTTCATATACTTCATTCCCTGAGCCCACAATATGGGGGCTATAGTGAAAAATAGGATGAAAGTCGGGAATAAGGGACTTTAGAATCTCTTTCCGCTTGAGTAATGGGAGTGAACACAGATTCCATTTATCGTAATATACGATATCAAACAGATAATAAATAAATTGTTTGTCTGTTCTTCCCTTAATTGAATTTTGCATGAGCTGGAAATTAGGACGACTCTCCTCATCTAAGATAACTAATTCTCCATCAAGTAATAAATTCTTAATAGGAAGTTTCGCTATCGCATCCGCTACAACCCTAAATTCTTTAGTCCAATTTTTATGGTTGCGAGACATCATGCGCACCGAACTCCCCTCTTTAAAAGCAAGCATGCGATAGCCATCATATTTTATTTCATGTATCCATTCATTACCTTCAGGTGCCTCTTTAGCTAGAGTTGCTAACTGTGGTGATAAGCTTTGAGGAAAAGGTGATTCGGGTAAATCTAATTTAAACCCTTTAAAAAGTGCACGTTTTCTAGGAGCTTGTGAGCTTACATTTTCTCTTATTTCTTCCACCTTGAGTCCACTGACAACGCTTTGAGGTTCTTTTTCAGTGATATCAAACGATTCCAAAGGACGCGCAAAATCATCGTCATATTTTTTTAAAAACCAAGTCCCCTCCCCTCTGATTTTGAATATATCCCAGCGCCCGCCTAGTTTTTTAGCATGTAAAATGAAGCGTAAATGCCCTTTGTTGTAAGCTTTCAAAGGGTCTTCATCTATAGGTTCCCATTTTCCAGTATCCCAGATAATCATCCTTCCACTGCCATATTCTCCTTTTGGAATAAAACCCTCAAACTTTAAATATTCCACAGGATGGTCTTCGGTGTGCATGGCTAATCGTTTTACATCAGGGTCTAAGCACGGTCCTTTAGGAATTGCCCAACTTTTTAATACTCCATCTAATTCCATACGAAAATCATAATGCAGGTGACTTGCTTTATGCATTTGAATTACGAAACGATGGTAGTTACGGTGATGTATTTTACCCTTTGGTTCAGGAGTTTTAGAAAAGTCCCTTTTTTGATGATAATGCTCTAGACCCATATTTATATTTCCATTTTGTTGAGTCAGAATGACAAAAACCACCCTAAGGTGGTTTTCGCAGTAGGAAAATGTACTTGAGGCAAAGCTCAAAGCACTCACCCTACATTATAAATATAGACCATCATTTATTAATTTCAAAAATAAATACTCATTTGAATTAGCCTGGAATATTTCGAGGATCGTTACCATGACTGTCCTTAGTATCAATCCTTCCCTGTTTATCATGAATAACAAGCTCAGTATGTTCTTTACTGCTAAGTTCCCGAGCTTTGTTAACTGCTTCCTCTTTAGTATCAAAATGAAATTTTTTGGAATGATGTGTTTGTTTAATATCCCAGCCTCCTTGGGCATTGGGAACAACATGATGCTCTTTATTCATTTTTTCTTCCTCCATGTAGCGAAATTTTGAGATGAAATTGTCATAGAAGCTACCCTTAATTATAGCTAAATCCTATTTAAGTTAACTTAACCCGCGGAACTTCACTCCAACGTGTTGTATAGGCTGGTGATTTTAATTCTGCGCGCATCGCCCAAGGTTTTGAATATCCCTCAGCTGCTAGTCGAATGGTGCTTCTTCCGTATTTCTGATTAATTTCGTCAAATACATCCATTAAATCATCTTTATGTTGTATTTGTTCATCACTAGGCTGATGAAACATATCTAGTTGTCTTTGATTTTTTGGAATTAAGTCCTCAAGACAAATTCCAGCTTTTTTATAATAATATCCCGATTTGAATATACGTCGCAGGCATCTTTTTGCAATTTTGGTAATAAGGCGTAAGTCATCTGTTGCATTGATAAAGCGAAACTCCATTGATTGATAGTATTGTGCCAAATCTTCTCGAAATCGATTTGTATGAACAAAAATGTACATGCGCTGCGCCACAAGATTTTGACCACGCATTTTTTCAACCGCACGTGCACAGTGGCTGCTAACTGATTGTGCTACAGCAGAAAACTCTGTTTGCATCTGCCCAAAACTTTTCGAAGACATAATACTTTGCTTGGGCTCAATTTCCTCCAAACCGCCACATGCAATTCCTTGAAGCTCCATTGCAGTACGCATCAAAATGACATTAAAGTTTTTTCTTAAAAGATGAGTATTCGTCACTGATAAATCATATGCAGTATAGATGCCTCTAGCAGTAAGTTTTTTATCCCATTGCCGCCCTACTCCCCAGACATCTCCCACTGCTATTTGTTTTAGGAGTAATTCGCGATTGGTTGTGACATTAAACACGGGAATCTTATATACCTTTTTACATAAATGATTGGCAATCTTTGCTAAGGTTTTGGTGGGCCCAATACCAATTGAAGTAGGAATGCCCGTATGTTTAAGTATTTTCTTTTGCAATTCCTGACAAAATGTATCGTGAAATTCAGCTGGCAAACTGCTTAAATCAAGAAAAGCCTCATCAATTGAGTAAATTTCCACATGCGGCCAGTTTTCTTCAATGGTACACATTACCCGATGACTGATATTTCCATATAAGGTGTAATTAGAAGAAAATGCTTTTACTCCATGCTGTTGGCATAGGGCTTTAATTTTAAAATAAGGCTCGCCCATGGCGATACCTAAAGCTTTTGCTTCATTAGAACGAGCAATACAGCAACCATCATTATTGGATAACACCACAATAGGTGTTTCTTTTAGGTCAGGTCGAAACAGTTGCTCGCAGCTGGCATAAAAATTATTACAATCAACAAGGGCGAACAT
>NZ_CP059577.1 GCF_014109825.1 Legionella sp. PC997 | reverse complement strand
AATTTATTCCTCTATCAAAAAATAGATTCAATCTCGTATTCACCTTGGAAACGCTTGGAATTAGTCGACTCTTGCGCATTAAAGCGACTGTCTGAGGACTCATTAACAACAGGCACATGTTTAATGCTGGTATTAGAAACAGGAAGAGACGGTATGGCACGAGGTAGAAAACCTGAAGCCTTCGCGCTTCTTTTTTGATAATGAAGCTCCAATTTTGTTATAGGATATTGACCTGGCAATCGCAGATAACAAGTAAGCGGATCAAGCCCCATAATTTCAGGATAAGTCACCAAGGGTCGTGTAATACGGTTTTTTCCTAAGGAAATCCCATCACGAATGGAGTTAGCTCCATAAGAATAATTTTCTCGGGTATCATCAATTTCCTCATCCCCAAGTTCCTTACTGACAAGTTGCGCCATTTCATGACTTGGACTTGCAAAAAAGGCTCGGGTATTCAGCAAGTCAAAAATTTCAGCCGCCCCACTACGCCCATATACCTTCTCCAATTGACTAAAGCTCTGCATTCCCAGCAGAAAACAGCCGCCAAATTTCCTGACTTCAGCAATGGTTTCACCCAATAAGGGTAATTTGTGCAGGCTTGGTAATTCATCACAAATAAACCAAATTCGCCTGTTCGCATCTTCTGGCAAGCTCAAAAGTGTCAGGGATGCCATGGCAATCCACATCGAAATCAATGGTTTTAAAGATTTATGCTGTTCCCCATTGCTTGATATAAAAAGCCAGCCCTCCAAATCTTTATTTAACAGATAATCACGAATGGAAAAGGAAGGCTTACCAGATTCATCAAGCCCACTTAACGACTGCATTGATTTAAGGTAGGTTGTGATGACGGAGCGAATGGAGATGGCTGTTTTTTCTATTTTATTACTGACCAAAGTCGCTGCAGCCGTGCCGTTGAGATAAGGTTCCAACTCACTAAACTCGCCCGTTACCAGTAACCCTAACAGCTTGGATAGGGAACGTTCCTTATCCTCACGCATTTGACTTGCAAGACAGGCAAACACGGTGCGTGCTGCATTAACCCAAAATGGATCGTTTTCTCCATGCATGGGGATGAGGCTTTCTGCCATGTTTTCCAGTAATTCATCTTTTGGGGCTTCCAGCCATAAATCCCAATTAGCACAGCGTGCATCAAAAGGATTAAGTAAAACATCATGATCTTCCTGAAAATAAGCCTGAGTAAACGTGCATCCCTTGTCATAGACAATGACTCGGTCGCCTCGTGCACGTAAACAATCCATCAATTTCATAATGAACTGACTTTTCCCCATCCCAACCGTGCCATGAACCAATAAATGCTGCACCTCTGCACCTTGCAACAGGGGAAATCCATCAAGATGTAAATCAGATGCTTTTCTTTGCTTTATGATCTGTTTTTTAAGTGTTTCTGATGGGACTAAACTAGCCCCTCGTATAAATTGGTTTTGTGTTTGTACCTTTCCTCGATAAATGAAATATCGGCTCACCAAAAGTGCCACAATCAACGATAGGGGAAAACTCCATAGAGTTGACTGTAACAGGAGTGTCAGTAAACGATCGGAGGTAGCAGAAAAATAGTGATTGTGGAGAAGCTGTTCGACAGTTTGTGATGCATACCCCCCTTTAACAGGGATAGAAAATACATGTGGCACCCCTGCCAGGTGATAAAAATGAGCCGCATGATAGGACACAGTCTGTCTTATCATTCCATGTGGCGCAAAGATACAGGTCATTACAATGCTTAACCCTGCCCAAATGAATAAGTAAACATGAAAGAGCGCTTTGTTAATCTGAAACCACATCCGCAGATTATGGAATGAGATCTGGCCGCCCCGTGTATAATGTTTGTAATTGGATTCATGGCGCATTATATCTTCCTCCAGCTTGTTTTGGGCAAAGCAGCGGCTTCCACTGCTTGTATTTGTGGTTAAAAATTATTCTTTTTGATGTGTTTTGTTTATTTTAAGGGTATTGCCGCACTGGCATTTTTGTCCTTATCAAAATAATTCTTTATGAGAGTAAACAGCACGCTGATGCCTATCCTATTGAGCTCCATTTCAACAAGGATGCTCGTTAAAATCCCGCTGATGAAAAACGCGCCAAAGGATATGAAGAAGGCAGCACTGGGAAACAAGAACAGTGAAGGAATCAAAACAATCCCCGCAAATATTCGATAGGCTATAGTTCCAGCCCTTCTTATTTGTTTTACAATCAATGAGCCTGTTCTTAGTTTGTGTTTCAATTGATAGTCAATCAAAATGTATTGATTTAATGTGCTGTAAATGAATAGAAAAACAAAAAGGCATAGTCCTAGAGCCATTAATGGCAGCCAGAAAAACATGTAGATGAGCTCGTGCGTTGAAATCTCCACCATCAATACGTTCCAATAAAAAGGGAGTGGAAGTAAAAATCCTAGAAGTATTGTTCCATATAGTTTAAAAAAAACATGCAAAAACAAACGCCTGTTCGCCTGGTAATACTCCTTGGCCGGCATAATATCCACGTCCAATGTTTTTAATGTTTCTATATCCAAGGCGATGGCCTCTTTTAATTCTTGTGAATTCATTTCTTCATTATTCATGGATAAGCTCCTTCTTTGGGGCTGATTTATCATGATGATCAACCCATTTAGTAAAATAGGCGAGGTATAACTGCGTTGACGTTACTTTGCCCCAGTTTTTTCCCCTCGCCTACATCGTTGTTCGTTGTTTCAACCGCTTGCTGGTATTGACTCTTTAAACGCCCTCCTCCACTGCTTGTTTTATTTACCGCCGCATCGACCTGATTATTAATTTTTTGCTGCATGCTTTCGGCTCTTGATGCATCCATGCCAACTCCCAGAGTCCTTCCAGAATCCTCCAATGCATTACTGTTTTTGTGGTAGTCCGCTCTCATTTGTGACTCTTTGGTACTTAATGGATTTGCTGCATCCTGATAAAAGGAGTCAATCCGAGCATTTTTAGAAGCATTGCCGTATCGTGCGATTAAACCTTCTCGTTGTTCACTGATAAACTCATTAGCTAGCATTTGTAATTGTTTTAATGAAGCCAGATCTGAAGGATTAGAATACAATTCATCTCGTGCCTTTTCTCCAATGCGGTGTGCCACAAAGCCAGGAAATGCCTGATTAAGATCGGTTGTAATCTGATCGGAGTTTGATTCCACATAACTCCTGGCCGTGCTAATGCGAGCGGCTTTAGACATCGAGGCATCGTAGTTTTGACTTGCCGTTTGTGCTTCCCGCAAGTCAGTACCCATTTGATTCGAAAGGCTTGCCCCTTCCGAATGGCTGTTATCAAAATGATGGTTTTGTGCAAACTGGCTCACGTAATTAAGCGCCTGATTAAAGTCTTCTGCTTCCTTCGCTGACATGCTGCTGTCCGTACCCTCATGGTAACGATCACTACTCGTTGATGACCTATCGAACTTGGCATGACTATCAGCACCTCCTGTTGCTCCAAAAGCAAATCGCCCAATACTTCCCAGCATACTTTTTTCACTTGCGACTCCGACGTGGGCATTTAATCCAGCTGAGGTCATATGAGCCAGCGCATCCTCTTGGCTTATCCCTTCGCGCTTAGCTACATCCGAGGCAATATGCGTCATGGTCGATAAGGCCTGGCTGTATTGACCGGATTCGCTTTCAGATACTCCATCGCCTAAACGCATATCATGTCCCTGCATTTTCGATAATTGTACGGCACTGTGCGCAAAACTGGATAAGGACGTTTGATAATGCTGGCTTTCATTGGCTGCAGCCTGCCTGGATTCCTCAAAAGCCTGATTTAAAGAGCCACTTAAGGCCTTTGTATCTGAAATGTGTACGGGTCCTCGTGACATCCCAGGACTTACATCAAAAACAGCATCTCCATGGCCTGTGGTCGTCTTAAGCACTCCACTTCCCAATTGTTCCGTGTGCATCCCATGCATGTTCGTCCAATTGGTATCGTGCTTGTTAGCCGAAACATTATTGGCGCTGGTATTTTCATAGTTCATATTCCAACCGCTGTAACTTGCCATTGAGATGTTACCTGCAGCTGCAGATTGTGCTTCACTGACTGACAAAGATTGTGCCATACCACCAAAATGCTGGGAGGAGGTACTTAAAATCTGTCCCAATCCTTTCGTGATGTACAGGGCAATAACAGGAACACTTGCCGCCAATGCGCCTGCCGTATAGGCGAAATTACTGTGCATGCTCGCTAATGAATCGATATTAGAGAAGGTCACACCTCCGGTTTTTTGACCAAACAAAGTAATGGTAGTACTTGAGGCCATAGAAACAAACCAATGAAAAATAATAAACATCGGCGGCCATGACCAAAGGTAGATTTGAGATTGTACCCAC
The DNA here is from genome assembly GCF_014109825.1 of Legionella sp. PC997. Classification (NCBI taxonomy): domain Bacteria; kingdom Pseudomonadati; phylum Pseudomonadota; class Gammaproteobacteria; order Legionellales; family Legionellaceae; genus Legionella; species Legionella sp. PC997. Next base: position 146,083 of record NZ_CP059577.1, on the reverse strand, counting down.
AAGAAATAAGCGTTACTCAGGGTCGGGAAAAATGAAATTAAAACAACTAATGGAAAAATACACAGCGTTAGCATCCACATCACGGTCATATAGTAAGGCAGGCGAAATCCTGCAAGCCAAAAGCTATTGGCTTCGGCAATGTGCATTTTTTGAGTGCTGTCCGTATTGGTGTAATTCATGAGTGCCGCATCAGCTCCTGAAAAAGCAAAAGCATCGGCAGCAGCATCTCGGGTCGCATTAATTAAGATATTCTGCGTAAGTGTTTCAGCCGCATCTTCGGTAATGTTCATGTAATATTTGTGAGCAGCTTGCAGCCGGTCACCAAAAGTCTTTTCGCCTGGTAAAGAACTGCTGTCCGTGTTGCGTGATCCTAAAGCACCTGTGGTTACCAGATGATTAAGACGCTCCAACTCTAATTTGGCTGCAACGGGCAATCGAGTTTTTAAATTGGCTGCTGCATCAGCACAACTTAAATTGTCTCCATTGTGCAGAATCACCCGATAAATAGGCGATGGGCTCTCAAAATAGGTTTTAGATAGATGAGCACTTTGGGTAAGCTCCTGAGGGCTTAATTGGTGACTTGCCAAAAGTTTTGCCGTAAACACGCATTGACGGATATAGGACGATAGGTCTTGTGCCAAATCAGGCGACATGGAGAGCCTTGTCTGGGTTGCCGCAAGCCAGGTTCTTGCACCAAAAATCATTCCGGTTTTGTTGTACTCCAGGCTATCTGGCATGTGAAATACATCACTAAAAGCAGTTGTTATTCCGTACCCCATGCCACTAATGACTGCTGCAGGTAATGCAACACCTAAAGGCACATGATCAACTGTTAAGGCCTCTCCTGCTCCTTCGGCTGTCTGCATGTCAATTATAGCCACAGGCACTTTAATGCCTAGCACGCAATACATGACTAAAAAGGTGGTCAGCACAAAGCGAGTTAATGATTCGAGCTTTTTCCCCATCACGTACTGATAACCGACCATACCAACGGATAGAATCATGATAATGTCACACGCCGTACTAAAGGTAGATTCAGTAAGCAAAGCGGCCATACCATCAAGCAACTCTTTTAAATAAATCCCATTTTGTGGGGTGTAGATTAATAATGGGCTCATTGTGCCCCTCCGGTATATGATTTTCTTAAGATGGGATTAAGGGCATTAAGCGCCTGCTTCACGTTGTTTTGAACCAATTGATTGGTGGTCAGTGCGGCATTAAAACGTGCTCGTGATTCGCTATTAAAATTATCTACAAATTGTTGGGCTACCTGCAGGTTTTTAAATAATTTCTCTTCATGATCACTACCTAAATCACGCCCTGCAAGGGATGCTCGAATCACTTCAAGTGAATTTGCAAGATACTGGGCAAGCAAATCCGTTGCTACACTCTGAGCAAGTTCATAACTGCTTTGTATGCCGATATTCTGTTGTGCACTGGCTGAAATGAGCTGAAATACAGACGGCTGGGTTAGTTCAATTAACCCTTTTTGTTGTGGCGTTAAGGCCGTCCCTGATTTGATATTCTCATAAACTCCCTGCAGGATGGCTTGTACCTGAGAAACCAGAGCATCTTTGCTGCTGATCTCCTGGCTTCCTTTCACATTGATGGCAACACATTTTATGGGTTTGTTTGAATCAGTGCACTTATAGCTGGGTAATTTGCCTCCATAGAGCAAGGCTTTTACAAAATCCTGATTAGTCGCTAAAGAGGGATACGTTTGCATCCCTCCTTTGGCATCAAATACCAGTGTTCCTGAAATCGACATATAGACTTCTGAAATTTCTGTATCTGATTTGATGAATTCATTCAGTTGTAATGCATCCCAAACTACGTTGGTATTCAAAAGAGCCCTGTCTTTATATTCTGAATCGTTTTTTGCCTGTTCCAATCGCTTTTCAATCTCCCCTCCTGTCGAACATTTATGTCGGGCTTCTGCCCAATCGGTGTATACATTACGATTACGCCCGATGTCCTCACACAAACGCTGATGTGCCGCTCTATTTTTGGGATAAAGCGCTGCAGTCAGGTTTTCTCCCATCTCACACGAATTAAAATTTGTCCCATTAATGTCATTTGCCAGCTTTTGCATGTATTGCATGGCATGAGCAATTTCAGGCAGCTCGGTCTCCAGTGCAAGGTTCATTGCATAGCCTGCCCCGTTACTTAAAATATTCTGCATGAAGGAAACAATCTGCTCTGATTTAATAAAGGAAAAACCACCTGCAAAAATATCAATTCCGCCACATCCTGAGCGAAACCCAGGTACATCAACGTGAGCTATCTGAATGGAACGCACCTGATTTCTGGCATAGACAGAGCCTAATGATGCAAATCCTGCTGCCTGTGATTCATAGGAATGGCTACCCGTGACATTCGCAGAATAACCAAGATTATTAAAAAAATGATTTAAATCGGCACTGGCTGATGCATGAACACCATTTCCTGTCACGCAAGTAAAAGACGCAACAACGGTTAGCACAAGAGCTCTAATCATTAAATTTCTCCTCAATGTGTTGCTTTAATTCATGTACTCTTTGTGCCAGCTGATAAGGAGTTGCTTCTCCAAACAAGACAGCGTAGGCCTCCAGGGTATGTCGATTGACTAAAAACAAGGCGGGAACCGTAGGCTTATACCCTCCTGATACATAGAATGTTTGAAAAAGCTCAGGTGTTAATGGTGTGGTATCGAGTCCATCCAGGGACTCTCCATCCAGGCTAAAAGCACGAACCTTAATATGGAATGTTTCTGAAAAATCCTTTAAAACAGGGGAGAATTTTTTACAATGTGGGCAGGTGCTTCGATAAATAAATGCAAAATAATAATTTTGGGATAAATCTTTAGCTTCAGCTGATTCCTTCTGTGCAAAAGCTTTAGGGGCTTGCTTTTTCAATAACAGTGCATTGAGTTCTTCAACTGCCACATTGGCGTGCAATGGATTAATTACAGAACAAAGCAGTAAAAAAATGATGCGGACAATCATGCTTCAAACCCCTCATAGCTGTATCGTTTGTAATGAGTCGCCACATCCAGCAGGCGTTCTTTTAACTCGGTTGTGGAGACGAAACCATAAGATAAAGGCGACATTTTTTGTGTTTTTAAATCAACAAGAAACAGTGCGGGCATGTAGCGTGACTGTAAATTCATTGTTTTTTGTATTTCATGAAGAGGTATGTTTTTAGGATTAGGCAAACCTTCAATGGGTTGTCCATCTGTTGTGACCGAAATCATTGAAAAGTGGGTCTGATTGACGAATGGCACAAGATGAGTGATGAATTTTTGCGAAATGGAACTGTTCCCTTTGTAAAAAAGGATTAATCCATAACGTTTAGCCCCTTCTCGGACTACCCTCTCCATTAAAAGATTCATTGAATCATTGCGAATGGCCACAGCCGTATTGTCAGTTGGAAAATTTAAGGAATGATCCAGCTCAGGATGAGACAACAGCACCTGTTGCCAGTACTGGACAAATTTCTGATTGTTTTTGGCATACACCTGCTGGGCTTTCATGTACTCATAGGTTGCATCAAATGATGGGGCAATTAATGCCGTTGCGAGCTTATTCATGGTGGCTTTGCGGACTTCCATGAGCTCTTCATATGGAGTCAGCGCAGGCTTTGACACCTTTGGAATTTGAACAGGTTTCATCTGAGGTTCTTTGTTTTCTGTACTGTACCAATGAAACCCATGAGCAGGTGGACTTACTAAATCAGCCATGGCCGGCATGGAAAGTAACATTAAAATAATAGTAAATAATCTCATTTTTGTTCTGCCTTTTTCTGGACTCGCCGTTTGATTTCATCCATTGCTTTTGAAGCGTCGGGGCTATTTAAAACGACATCGCCTACAATTCCTGCTTCTTTTGTTGGTTGTCCTTGGGGAAATGGATAGACAGGGTTTAAAAAATCGATGCGCCCCATGTCAAGGCTTTGTAATTCATTCACACTGAGCCCCGCGCAGCGTGTATGCTCCGCATCTCCTAAAGCATTGGGATTTAATTGTCTTAAACGTCCTTCGGCCTGGATAATGCGCGCCATTTTGCTGTCAAAGACACAATAGGTGCGTTTGTGCTCCAGACAGGTGCCAAAAATGGGATCTTTCTGACTGCAGAATTCGCCTACGTAATGAGCCAGATAATTGAGTTTGGCTTTGCCTAAAGCCTTATCTTCTTCACGACACAAATCGATATGGAGTTTGTCAGCCCAGCCTTCATTCGAACAACAATCAATAATGTCCCAAACCCAGATTTTGCACTGAACGGGATGGCCTGAAAATAAGGTGGCCTGCGTTTTACCAAACTCAGCGCCAGCAGCTCCTGCAACGGCCATGGGTGCCATGGCCTCTCCAAAACCATCATTCTGAGTCGCAGCATGTTCCGTGCAGTCTCCATCGGCACAAAAGAGATCACGCACACAAGCCACAGGCTGTGGGCAGACTGTCTCATCGCAACGATATACCTGCTCATAGAGTGAACAGGCATTATTGTTCATTAATGTACAGCGCGAGCTTGCCTGTAAGCATCCTTTTTCACGTTGCGTTTTACATTCATCAGCTGCAGCGGATGCGCATTGATATCGTGCATTAAGCTCCCAGCAATCGCGGGTGACGGGCAGGCCATTAATGACACGGGTTGGATTGGAATCAGTACACTGCTCTTGTGTTTTTTGACATAGGTTGTTTGTCTCAAGAGCAGCGCATTCATTATCCCAGTGCTCTTCTTCCACATAGGATTTAGAATGAGCATTAATCGTCAATGCCACTTGAATTGGGTAATAGCGACTGAACTTATCTGAAATATACAGGGTGATTACTCCTCCATTCTGGCAGGTTGGAAGTCCCACAACACGCACCCAATGAGCAGAACCACCATTATTTAGAATGGAGTGTACTGTGGCTTTCATCTCCTCGCAGGGATGATTTAATTTAACAGGATTGGTTAAATGTCCTCCTGCGCTATTGGTCATCGCACCCGTTATAAGATTAACCGCTATGAGTCCAGTCCATTTTTTATGAACCCATACCTCAAAGTCAGCTCTTTGACTCCATCGTTCTGTGTTCACGGTTACTTTGCGTTTTTTTAAACACTGTTGTTCTGGTAATTGCCTTGATGTATGACAGATTTCCTCATGCGACTTAATCTCACAAGCCTGTGGCTTTTCATCGCATTTAATCCGCTCATTAGATTGTCCATGGGTAATCGCATAACTTTCTTCTTCAATTAATTTGGCGTTTTTAATCGCTTCATTTTTAGTATTGATTTCAAACTGGCGCTGACCAAAATGCTCGGTCACAGTATGTCCACCGGCATCATTTTTTAAGGCATTCGCAGCCAAGGTACTTAAATCCGTTTTTTCAGTTTCAACCCCCTGATAATGAAGCGATTGCGAGGGATTTTCCGTATAGTCTTTGAAGGTATTCTGGGGCTTAAATTCATTCATGGCGCTCAGTGGCTGATTCCCCAAAGATTTTGCGTATTCTTTTAATTTCTGAAAGTCCTGCGCTGTTGTATTGGCAGCTGAGAACGTGCCAAATCCAAAAATACAGACGATGGCCAACATGCATCTAAACATGGCCTTTCTCCAATATGGTGGCCGCTAATGTGGCTCCTGCATCTCCTTTCTGGGCGATGAGCTCCAGTCCTTTTTTTATGCTTGCATTGCCATAGACTACATCAAAGGGTTGATTGGCACAGAACTGCCCTGAACCGCAAGACTTGGAGGGCTCTGTGACTACAAGCGCTGGAACCGTTGTAATGTGGAATTGACTAAACCAGACCGGATCAATAGAAATTCCCTTAAAGTTTAAATGCTGCTTTTGAGCTTCGCTATTAAGGCGTTTAAATGTTTCTATGGTTTGTTTAAAATCACCATCCACTAAGCCATTAATGACCACGGGAATATGAAACCGTGCTGCTTCATCGCTCAATGCAAATAGAAGTGAGTCGGGCATGGAAAAGGATACAAATAAAATGGCACCTTCTACTCTCTGCGGTTTTTGATTGCTTTGTAAACCGTCCGCGCTGCGTTGCATGAGTGTATCAATCAATGATTGGTGCTCTGATTGATTCCGTGAGGACGTACGATTTAGCATTTCGATTGTCTTACTCGAAATGGTTGATACTTGGTGAGCCCCCTCCTCTTGATACTGCCTTAATTCATCATTAGTGTTTGCAAAACATCCGCCAATCCCGGTCAGAAACAGGATAATGATTTTAATGTAGTGCGCCATTAAAGGCCTCCTTATAAAAAACAACAATTTCTCTTGCGCCAAATCATGAAGCCAAAATTATCCCCATCTCCAGGGTAGGTATGTCCGGCCTCCCAGGTAATGACTGAACGGCCAAAGGGCTGGCAGCGTTTCGCATCAGGTAATGTATTGACTAACTGGTAGCGATACCGGCTTTTAGGCAAAATGGAAGAGTGATAGGTGCGACAAAGTGCAGGCCAATCTTTACCGACCGAATCTTTAATTGCTCCAAGGCGATGAAGCTTAAAGTCGGTGCGTTCTGCCAGGAGCGTTGCGGCACTGATGGGACTTGCCTGATTTGCCACAAAACCATTGAGCGGATAGGTAGATCCTTGAGCGCCCTGGCACCAGAATAGAGAATCCATGGCCGTTCCTGCCAATGCTTTGGTTGCATCTGCTGCACAAGACGCCCGTACTGGCGATGTGGTAAATAAGGTGGCCTCTGGATTAAGAACAAAAGCAAACTCAGAGTCATTCCATGTTGGATCAAGTTCACTCAAATACATCACATCAAAATCTTCTGTCTCCATACAGCCGATGGATGTAAGTACCTGCAGCCAATACATCAGAGGGTATTTGTACCAATGCACGTAATAAAATGCGCCTCGCCCATCCGTATCGGGCATTTGTGAACCACCAAGACCCTGGTCTTTAATATGTAGTTGCACCCCAAGATTCACCATGCAATATGGCTTTCGTGTCACATCGACTAACGCAAAGGGTTCCCAATAACCTATAGTAACTCCTAAAAGTTGTAATTTGTTTGGGCAGGAACAGATAGGGTTCCCAGGATTTTTAGTATCAGGATACTGGCTTTTTACTACTTCGGAGGAACCAATGGTTAAAGGGAACAAACAATCCCAGCAAATGTCGGTAATAGGATTGACAAAATGCCCTTTACACTGCGATGCGTGCAATGAACAGATGAAGAATAAGCCTGCAGCAATTGAACAGAAAAGTCGTTTATTCATCATTCACTCCAATTTCTTTAATTTGCCAATCAAGACCTACCTGACTGACTATGCTTGGAACGTGTTGAAGCTGCAGCCGAGATGAAATGATGCCGTTCACATCAAAATAAATTCGACCAAAAAGCTCTGCAGCAACTCGAACATCACCACCGGTTAAAATGAACTTAACGTGCTTAAAATCGGTGTAATGGTTCTTAACCCAGGCAACCTGTCTTGCATCATCCGCATTAAAGAAAATCAGGGTTTTGAGGAAGTGAACGCGCTCAAATGGGTTTATCCGCGTTCCTGCTTTTGCAATTAAATACCCATCAGGAGTCCAGATATCATGAGATACAGTCACTGCCGGTGAGATGCGAAACGTCTTAGGCGTGCGAGTCGTGCTCAATGCCAAAGGGTGTGGTCTCATCGCCTGACGCGCTGCTTTCTGCTCTAAATCACGCTGAACATGCTCTAAATCACCACTTTGCTGTAATGCATTGAGTTTGTTCATAATGACTTTTCTTATATCCTCTTCTCTAACAGGGAATGTCTGGCCATACTGACCAATATTTTTTGCATGACTTACAGGCTCTAATAAGAAGGCCAGACCAAGAATCAGGGCTAAAAACCGTTTGTTAGTGCGCTTCATGCTTTATCCTTGCTATGGTCAAAGCAATGAGCTCGTCTGTTACATCCACTTGGGAGGGTTTGTAACCAGTCAATACAGGTGCACTGACTAAGGTTACCCGGTGAGACCTTCCATAGTCCTTGATGACTTCTGGAAGGGCTCGTGAAAAGCGATCCATAATGTTTAATTGTTCTTCATGAGTCAGTTTAGAACGGGCAAGCAGCACCGAAGGTGCCTCTATGGCACGATTCATATCAACCACCAAAAGAGGTAACGGCTTAGGCCACATCATAAACATACCCGCCAGGACTCCAATGAACCCACAAACTCCTGCAATGACCCAATATGTGGTGTTTAAGCGATTAAATGGCATAACCCCTCCCATAATGCAGTTCTGCGACATGCGATACCGCATCAAGAAATGCAATCCCTTGTGCCACATAATTAATGACCGCCTGATAATCATCTCCATCAGAAGATAAAAGCACGCGAGTAAATGGATCAACGAACAAGCGATGAAAGGAGGAAATACCGTTGGCGCGCAACAAAACTTGCGAAAAACCAGCTTCTTTCGCTATTGGGAATGATTTCAGAATAGTCATCTCGTAGTCCGAAAAAGTCTCATGCTTTTTTTGATGCTCTAAAAGCGGTGATTCTTCTTGTAAAAAAACAAGCTTTAAAGCGGAGTTCTCCCATGCGGCACGAGCTTCTGAAAATTCAAAATAATCCTCAATCCCCTGAGTAATCGTGACAAATGATGCTTTATGCCGCCGACCAGTACGAAAGCCTTTGGTAATAAAGTTCACTGCAATTAAATCCCCTGTAAAAAAAGACCAGGCTTCATCAATGATGCACATCTTTTGTTTGTTCCTGTCCGAGTTGAACATACGTCTTTGAAACTGAGAAATAACGGACAGGAGAACCGGTGCGCGAATGCTTTGATTGTCTTCAATTTCCTTCAAATCAACTACAATTATGCGGGCATCAGGCGATAACTGGGATGGTTCATTAAACGCCTTTCCATGCTCTGAGGCAGAACAGTAACGCTGAAGGTTTTTAGACAAAATGCGCGCTGTAGGATAGGTTTCGCGGTCGTGCTCGTACAATGACAATAAGACTCCTGCAACCTCATCAATGCGCGTTTGATTCTGAGTTGTTCCAAAAGCGGTTAAAATGGCTTCTCTTAAAGTGCCTCTGTCGTCATCTGTAGCACCGCTGGTCGGGCAAGTTAATAATTCAAACAAGGCAATAATGTCATCAATCTCTCGTAAAATGTCCGTAACATGGGTAAAGGGATTCATCGCCAAATTGCTGTATTCAAGATAAGTCCCACCAAGCGCCTCACACAGTTTTCTGTAGCTTCCACCTACATCAATAATAAAAATATCCCCGCCATTAAATAAAATATTGAGCATCAGCATCTGAATGAAAAAACTTTTACCACCGCCCGATGTTCCGGTTACAGCCATATTGTAATTGCTGCCAAATGCACCCGAGAAAGGATCGATGCAGGCAAACTGATCGCGCATGGTGGGCAACAAAATACCCTTGCCCACCCCGCGCCAGTCAGAAAGAATTGGCATGTATTGGGTTGCATTCCATGAAGAAATTGGCCACATCATGGTTGGAAGAGAAAAATCCTTAGCCAGATTTCCTGTGAAAAAAAACGGCATCGAGACTAAAAAATACGGACATTGCATACGTTTACACAATGCCAATTTAATGTCATTGAACGCAAATACCGTGCGAGCAGCCTCCACATCACGCTCTTTTTCATGAGGTCTTGAAAAAAGAACCACGTTATAAAGCATCTTTACAGAACGAGTCTTCTGTGAGGATAAATCATCTCGAAAAGTACGCCATACTCTTGCCTGCTCCTCAGTTCCCGCTACATTCAAGGCATAATCACTTTTAGATTTTTTATCCAAATCACGGGTCTTGCGGTTCGCTCTACCCTGAGCACGTCCCTGCTCTTCAACCAGATAGATGACCGAGATGATGTGATTACAGGATATTCTTTTATCAGGATGAAAAATGTTGCTGGTATTATTGATGTTCTCCCATAAACAATACTGACGAGGGAGGCGATCAATGGTCAGAACAGATACAGCTGTTTCATAAGCATGTCCAGTTTCATTAGCCCCTTGAATTACTACTTCATTGTTTTTAATTTCAATATCAAAGTCATGAGACAGTGCCTGCTCTTTAAGTAATTTGGTTTTGTCGTATATAACAGGGCGTGGGGTAATTGCATCAGGGCAATTATCCAGATAAAACTGAAGCAAATGCAAAAAATCAGTCGCATCTGCTTGCTTAAATCCAATTTTTGCAGCACTTAAGGATGCTTCAAATGAAACGCGAAACTGGCCAAAACAGGCTTTTAAATCGTTCTCAGATTCTTTTTTGATTTTATCAATGACGATATAGCAATCCGTATGCGTTAATCGAGGTGCAAGCATCGTGTTGGTTTTAAAACCGTGTATGGCGGCTTTTTGATAAAATGCCTTAAGGTTCTCTCCTAACAGGCTTAAATTTTCAAATTCGCTTTTTGTGAACTGCGAAGTAAATGCCTCAATATCTTTCCCTACCTGATTGTGTTTGACGCAAATCAACTGCAAGGTGAACTCATGAGACACTTTAGATTGAAGCAGCGCATCCAGCTGCTCTGCTATGTGTTCATTCGCACCCGTTAAAGGGACAATGCGATAAATTAAACCCGCATTGTGTTCATTAAAAAACAGCTTCGATTCCTCATCAAAATATTGATAAGGTAATAGCTCCTCAGTAAAAGAAGGATATTGATGCGCCTTGAGGTCAAAAGCGGCTCCGTTATCGGCTAGCCCTTTGTCATTCCAGGTCTCCTTTAGCAACTGATAAGTATCTTGAACCCATTCTATAGCGTTTGTAAGCATTGCTTCTCTCCTGTATTCGTGCCAGCGCCTATTTATAATCTGAATACAGATCTTGAATTCTTGCCTGCTGCACGAATTGACCATCGGGTGTATAGCGTTTTTCCTGCACCATACGATTCACCATTTCCATACTTTGACAACCACCCCTGTCAGAAAAAGGACATCTTGCATCCTGATTGTCGAGGATGGATTTCGAGCAGGCACATAACTGCGACACTAAGAAAAGGGTACTCAATAAAAATAGAGGTTTAGTCATGAAGTGGCTCCTCATTTTGTACGGTTGAAAATAATGGGGTAGAGGGTTGTCCTGGTTGATTTAAGAGGGGATTCTCAACAGGATTAACGGTTTGAACCATGGGCTCTTGATTATTGGACTGCATCAATGAAGCGCCATTCACAGGGTGTGTATTTAATTCATAGGCACGGCTTACAGTGGTTGTAACCCCAGACTCGTTTTGGGCATGTCCTTCATTGATAGCGCGTCCTGACTCGTACACCTGATGTTCTTTGTCTATCCAAAAGCCTTTAGTAAATAAAACGGACACACGACGACCAGCACGTGCCACAACCAGTGGATGATAAATATCAGCAATGCGCATTACATAGTCTGAAATACGATTGGCAGGATTACTAAGCGCACCACCAGCAGCCGATTGAGCAAGGGTTGATGCCTGCCCGTAGGTCGTAATGGTGCCAGCCCCCGGATTGATTGTTTGAGCGGTATTTAAATTCTTTAAGCCATCACCAAATCCTGCCAGCATGCCTGCCGCTGCCGAATAGGTTAAGAGCGGCTTTGTTTTTAGAATGGATGTTCCGCGTAAATCCTGCATGGCATCCAAATCAAATACAGAGCCGTAGGCCTTTTGTTCAAAATTGATGTTGTTTCCTGCGCAAGACAGTGTTTCTAAATGCATCACCACGGAACTTCCTGATAAATCACCATAAGTGGATACCAGGGCGACACAGTCTTCCAGATGAGAACGCTGATTGTTGGGCATGATTCCTCCGCTGGTAAGGCGGATTAAAGCAGTTCCCATGTTTTTTGAGCCGTTTATTCCTGCATCACCTAAAACCCCAGTCAGCAACACCCCTTCAACAAAGGTTCCCGCCCAAACATAATTTTTAGAGGTTCGCACTTCCTTGTTTTTTTTCTTCCGGTTGTTAAATTGCACTGTTTCCAGTCCTGATTTTGCGAGCAGTTCGCGCTCTGCCTGATGCTTTTTCTTTTGCTGTGCTTCCATTTCTTCACGAGTTGGCGGCCTAACGGTGACCAGGCTTGCCTGACGGGTAGAAACCAGTGCAACCTGTAATTGTTCGTTCATTTTTTTATTTTCTTCTTCAAGGTGTGAAAGCTGTTCTTTCATGGCCTGGATCAAAGCTTTTGTTTCCGAATTTTCTGTTTTCACAGGTGCTGCTTCCTGCTGTTTTTTATGATGTTCTGCCACTAACTCTTTTAAAGAATCAATTTGTTGCTGCTGTTGCAGAAGGAGTGCTTCGTCACTGCCCTGATTAAAAGTACTTTCAAAAATACTCTCGAACGGAGCTTCTTCCTGGTGGACTGGTTTTTTTTTCTCAGCTGATGAGTAACAATAAAATCCATAGGATGCCCCACCCACCAGTAATAAAATGGCTGCGTGCTTCAATTGTTCCTTTTTGGCCAGTTTATTGGCGTTTTGAGGTTTTAGCGTCAACCATTGTTTTATTTTTTTAAACATTACCTACTCTCCTTCCAACTCATTTTAAGCAGCTTCTGGTTTATCCCTGATTGCTGTATAACCCATATAAATAAGCGATTTTTTTAGGTGGGAGCGCCTCATCACTTAATGACAGGGATTCTGCGTCCTTATGGGCAAATAAGGCGGTTGTAAGCGCCAGCTCATGATTTGATGTATTTTCTAACCGATAGATAAAGCCGGTGAAACGCTTCCCCTGATATTGTTTTTCAAGAGTTACCTTAATGTTTTTTTTAATGTAAAAAGAACGTGGAGTAATTCGTTTCTCATTAAATTCTTTGGGGGTCTCCCCTGCTTTCATGGCAGCGATTGCCTCATCTACTTCACTGGCATCAGGGGTATCCAGTTTCACAAATTTCAATTTTGTTTGAGCGCGCGGCACAAGCCTTAAGGTTTTTCCAACCGATTCATCAGGTGTCAGGGTAAGTGATACGTGATGTCCTTTATCTGTAGTTAGGAACAGGGTAATGGGAACTTGAAAATTGGGCTTTATATACACCGAAGAATCCGTGCTTTCAGGGTTATCCATCTCACTTTTATCTACTGTAATAGCATGCTCTGGGTAACTTAATTTAGTGATCGATTCCCCTTCAACAAACACACGATTAAAGTTAATACTCGATAAGGTCAGATTAAACTGCTCTCCTTCTTCAAAAGCGATGACCGAAGGAGCTGTGCTTGCACAAACAATTCCTGAGCACAAACAACTTATAAGAAGAATGTTTTTTTTAACTTGATCATAAATTGAGTTAGTCATGGTGTATCTCCTGAATGGACACAAGATTTAAAAGGCCTGATTGATGTGAAAACTGCACTCGATACATTTTGTGTTGTGGCTTTAATTGAAGCCCATGGCTTGTGCGATACAATTGCCCTTCGATTTGACCTTGATTTTTAGAGACATCCACGGATACTTTTTCAACATAAAAAACTGAGCTTACATTTTTTTCATGTACTGTTTTTCGCTCGGCATCCAATAGTTTGGAAAACGATTCCTGGTATTTCGCTGGAATCAGATGAGACAGCATGGTGTAGCGTGCATCAATGGTCTCAGGATTGTAGGTCAGGCGTAAGTCAGCAGCTTTCTGCGTCATTTCTTTCAGGTATTCGGGTGAATAGCCTTTATCACCAATGCTAAACTCTAGACCAGTACACACTGGAAGCCAGTGAACCTGCTTATGCAGTAAGGTATAAAAATTTAAGGCGCAAAGGACAATAATTGCAAACGTACTCGATAGCGCCCAAATCAGTGTCAGCTTGAATAACAGTCTGTTTTTTGCAATCGCATTATCACGAAATGAAGTATCCATTAAATCACCTGATATAAATTCGGTTGGCAGAATCGGGAAAAGCTCGAAATACAAGGGACGTTAACCTGTGAGGCAGCGACCAGTATACGATGGCAAACAGACTCCGCAGAGGCAGTCCTCCATACTTGATATGCATCGCAACGCTTAGGGCTGCGCCTATCATAAAAAGCTGATAGGCAAGTCCTGTTAAAAGCCCAATTCCCGTGAGTAAAAAAATGGGCAGGCCTGTGGTAACAGGAATACCCGCAATTTTAGGCTCATCAGAGAGCATAAAGGTTTGGTAGTTGCGAGCCATTATTTCAATGCCCAGTGAGTAAACACCATCAATACAGGAACACCCGCAAGGACTGCGATATTTTTGGTTTTGATGTAGGCATAAGCCCCTGCAAGCCCTTCTGCTAACAAAAGAAAATAAGGGAGATCTGAATCCGCTCCAAAGGTTGCCTTTACTTCCTCTTTTAATCCAGAAAGCCGATTCTCAGCAGCAAAACAGGAGTCTGGCATCAAACACAACAGTGCCAAACCAATCATTAAAAAAGGGAGCAGCTGCCTGGCATACAGATATCCTTTAATGCTCAAATCGTTCATTGCTGTTCTATAGTTCATCACATTCTCCTTTTTTGGTTAAAAAAATCCCCCTGAGCCCCAATTTGTGCTCATTTTTTATTCTTTTTATTTAATGAATCGTGTTTTTGTGGTTTTATAAAGAGCGCTTATCCATCCATGGTTACTCCTTTATCAAGCATGCTTTGACTTAATAGGTGGTTGTTCTTTTTAAGTTCAACTAAAATTTGCGTCAGTAGGTGATTTGCAGAATCCAGTTTTTTGAACAAAGCCACATACTCAACTGCTTTTGCTATGTCAGGAACCTCCTTATCCATTGCTAGCAAAAGCGTAAAAAGCGCTCCACTGGAAAGAATGTGTTTAAAATATTCGACATCCTGTTCATCATTTTCAGTTGAAACGGCAGTCAGATTCTGATTAATCTTAAAATTGTTTTCAGGCAGTGTTGTGGGCTCTGCATGAATAACTCCACTCACAACGATGAGGGTCATCGACAGCATGAGTGTTTTAATTGGGTTCATTGAGCGCTCCTTTTATTTTTGTTATGAACTTAAGCTTTTAAAATTAGTCCGATGTTTGGTCTGTTTCTGGTATGTTGATGTTCTCAAGTTCACTTTTCATCACAATAACTCGTGCAAGATAGGGTTTTACCTTCGGTGATAAATGTGTACAGTAGCTTCTTACATTGCTGATTGCTTTTAATTCATTGTATCCATAAGCCATAGAAACAACTGCACTGTCTTTTTTATGATGCTGCAATTGGGCTCCTGCTGATTCCAGGTAGGCTGCAGCAATTGCGACATCTCCAGAACATAAATCGGAATTGTTTTCTTTGGCAATCTGGTTGAGTTGATAAGACGTATCAAAAATTGGTCTTTCTAAATCGTAGTGATTCGAACTGGTTGCAACAGCACAGGGTGAACCCAGTGCGGTGATGATAAGTCCTGCTATTACATTGATTCTCATTACTATTCCCTCTTTAACTCATTATTGTTTTTTAAATCCTATGCACTTTTTTCATGAAGCTCTAATCAGGCTGCATCAAAAAATGCCCGCTAATGTTTTTACCAGACCTTGTTCCAATGCGGGTCGTGCTTCTGCAAAACTCAGATTGACTTTATCGGCATTGGATACCACCCGCGTTCTATAGCGTTGGTAATCACTGTGTTTGCTCAATGTCTGTGTGGTTCCAGATGCAGTGCCATTTTGAAGGTTGGAATTAAACTGCTCATGAACAGTACCTTTTCCAACGCGCTCAGAAATTTGTACATCGGTAATCATCGTGTAATTCACTGCCTTGACTAGAGAATCTGCAGCCAAACCAATAATTCCCCCACCAATACCTGCACCAATCATGGTGCTTGAATGACCGCTTAATGCACCCAGTGCAGTTCCTGTTGCTGCCCCTGCCAATGCACTGCCATACCCGCCACCTAGCGCGGATTGGCTTGCAGACGCGCTCATTTTTCCCACCTTAAGAATATTGGCCTGCAGCAGGTAATGGGCTTTGGATGGATTTCCAACCACTTTATAGCCATGTTCTTCTAATGCCTGCTTTAGTGACTTATCAATGGATAATGACTCTTGAGAAGTATTCTTAATTGTGATGTAAATCGTTTTTTGACTTTGAGCCACAGGATCAAGAAAAATCGTTTGGCTGAGTTTTGTATCTGTTTCTAAGTTACGATGTTCGATCACTGTTGATGTTGCAGCACAGCTCACCAACAGGGCAAAAGATCCAGTTAAAGCTAAAGTGGTAATTGCCTTTTGTATCTGGTTAATGCATGGTTTCATATTATTCCCTTAACTCGTTAGTATGGTGATTTGAATGGTTAATGAGTCTGTACGCCCCGTGCTTCCTTCCACTGACCAGGCTTATTTAAAAACAGAGATTGTTCTTTTTTAATTTTTTGATGTATTTCCTGACGATGAATAATTACATCTTGTGGTGCATCGAACCCTAAGCGGACTTGATTACCCTTAACACCGAGCACGGTGATATAAATGTCATCATTGATTAGTACGGTTTCGCCTATTCTACGTGTAAGTATTAACATGCTGTGTTCCTTTTATTGGTTAGTGAATTGAATATTCTTTTTTTTGTGAATCAATCTCGAATCGAAGCGCTTCGCATGCCAATCGTGCCTCCATTGCAATGTGCCAGAAATCGCATTCAGGGATTTCCTGATAGGCCAGAGCTAATGACTCAGAGCAGGCGTTTAAAAGACAGTACAGCTCTTCCTTTGTAAACAGTTTTAAACATGGAATTTGTTTCATCATGCAACTCCCAATAACTGGCGAATTTTCGCAAGGTGTGTTGTTGCAATGTCTTTTGATTGAGGCAAAGTGCACAGCACCTTCTCTTTAATTTCCGGGATCTGGTGTCCTTGTCTCATTAAATGACATACCCGTTCATATGCCTCTTTAAATACTGCAAAAGAATGGCCTTCATTATCAATTTCCAGAAATTTAAGCCCCAGTCTTTTGGCAGTAAATTTAACCACTGCATGACTCCAGTTTGGGTTCGTTGAATAAGCGCTGTTTAAAACCTCCCTATGCGCCTCGGCAGCAGAAGGCAGGCGCAAATCACTATAAAAGCCAAGACACAAAGCTCGAAACTGCAGGCAATTGGGTGGAAATTCACAAAACTTGTCGCCTTTACTCAATGTCATTAATCGCTCCACACCACTGTCTAATGCTTTTGGAGTTAAATCTTTAAGTGCAGCAAACCAAACTCCTGTATCATTCACTCCATGCTTACTGATAAAAAGTTGCCCGTATATTGCAGTCAGCTTCATCCAGAGGCTGGACAAGTGTTCCTTCGATAAATGAACCGGAGTTGAGTTCATTGCCTGAGGTGTCCCAGAGTGAGTCGATTGAAATGCCATGATGTTCGCTGACTCGCTCAAGTGCTGTTTGGTTAAGAGTGCTTTGATTTGTACCACGCTCATTGTGATGACTCCTTAATTGTCCTTGTGCCTTTTGTAGTTGTTTTTGCATGTATTGGGCATCTCGCTCAAGCCAGTTAATGAATACTGGATTAAAGTCAGCCCATAGAGTGTTTTGTTTTTTGTTGTGCTTGATAAACGCCTGAATTTCTTCTTTGTCAGTTACTTTGGTTAGTCCCATGGAAAATGCCATTTCGATGGTTTTTGTGTTTGGGTAAAAGTCATCGCAAATTGGTTTTTTGCTGCAACAAAAATCATTGCTCGCAATTTCAGTTTGTTTGTTTGAGTTAGTTATATTAAATATATTAATATTCTTTGCAGAGCTCTTTAGTGTGTTAGCTTCTCTGTTAACTTCTATGTTAGATTTTCCCTCTGAATCTCCTTCTCTATCAGAATCTATAAGGGATTTAGGTGAATTAAGATCTGTGTTAACTTCTTTCTTTATAATCAATTGATTATAGATCTTAGGGACCTCTGGGAATATAAATTTTAAATTTTGCCCTTCAGTTATAACTTGAAAGTATTCGCTACACTCATGTTCTATAGACTTTATGAAATTTCTGATGGTTTGCTTAGATGGAACACCACTGTTGATTCGACCTGGAGCGGTTTTAATCTCTAAGGATCTTGATAGATCACGATAACTAATGTCAGATACAATTCCCGTAAGAGGATTTGCAAGATTTAATAGTTCATAAATAATTAATCTAGGACCATAGGGTAATAATTGAAACTTTTTTTCTATTTGTTTCCTAGCATTAATGTATAACTCAACATCAAACTTCATCAACAAATCCTTTTATTTATCTAATTTATTAGATAAGACTATCAGCCAATGGTAAAAATTACAATAATTTTTTTACCATTAAGGTAAATTTATAATGATTTGTCATACCTAATATGCTATAACGCATTGTATTTTGATGTTTTTTATACTATTTTTTTGGTAAATTCTTACGAAGATTTATTAACCATTTTGGTATATCATAGAATAAACATGCACCTGACTGAATTATTTAAATATGAGCAATCCTGTAATAGACAATGTTTCATCCCCGAGTCTCGGGGCAAGAGAATAAGATTCATACGCGAGCATCTCCTGTCTTTTACACGAGAAGATTTTTGTCGCGATTCTAATTTTACTGCTCAATCATTAAAAGGATGGGAATTAGCATGGGGAGGAGGTTTATCCCAGCAGGGGGCTGTAAAAATCGTTAAACGAGCTAAAGAGTTAAATATTTATTGCACAGAATCATGGTTAATGCATGGCATTGGTAAAAATGCCACAAAAATCACAAAAGATTTAGATATCCAAGAGGGTGACGAAAGCCACATAGCTAAAGAATTACTACTATTCAGAGAACTACAACACTCTATTGACACCGTTATAAAAGATGATGGCATGATCCCTCTCTTATACCCTGGGAATTATGTTGGCGGTATAATAGTCAACAACATTGAGAGTGCCATTGGCAAAGATTGTATTATTATTGCGGACAATGATGAAGTATTTGTCAGGATCTTAAGGCATGGACAAGAACCAGCTCGCTATGACTTAGTTTGTTTAAATGAAAAAACTACATTAGTGAAAAAAGAAATAAAAAATACCGCCATTAAATTTGCAGCCCCAATTGTATGGATCCGCAGAATATTTCGAGAAAATAATTACTAATGAAAGCTTACAAAAAAGATATTTTGCCACATCAAGAATTTTATATAATCAGATTTACTAAAAGCTCGAGTCTACCTTATGCTCTTTTCATTCATGGTGGCCCTGGTCTCAATTGTGGAACCATAGAGTATCTTATTGATCATCATAATTTATTTAATTCTCTCCAGTGCAATATTATTCTGTATGATCAACGAAATTGCGGTAAATCTAATAAAATTAAAAAGTTAGTATTACAGCAAGATAATATAAATGATTTGCAAAAAATAATTCTATACCTTGATGACCATTTTAATCTTAACATCCATGCTTTGATTGGACATAGTTATGGTGCAAAACTTCTTTTTGATTACTACAAAAATTATGAGTCGACCATCCCTGGTGTTTTTGTTTCTACCGCTCAATCAATACTAACACCTCGTTTGAATAATTTAATGCTAGACCTATCCTATCTGAAAAAAAGTAATTTAGAGTTATATAACAAAATATTAAATGAAATTAATAATCTTGACCTTAATAAAATCTGGGAACTATCAGAACAATTAACTCCAGTTTTCCAAGAAAATAAAGACAGACCTTATTTATATTGGGCCAATTTAGAATATTATAATTTGGTTCAAAATGCACAGAAAAAGATCAATCTACCATTGGATATGAACACGTTTATCAGTGTAAGAAAAGATCTTTATTCAAAAGAAGCCAATTTTTCTGTTAATATTAATGAGCTTAAAATACGTAAATTATGG
Source organism: Legionella sp. PC997 (assembly GCF_014109825.1). Classification (NCBI taxonomy): domain Bacteria; kingdom Pseudomonadati; phylum Pseudomonadota; class Gammaproteobacteria; order Legionellales; family Legionellaceae; genus Legionella; species Legionella sp. PC997. Next base: position 126,376 of record NZ_CP059577.1, on the reverse strand, counting down.
ATAAATGGTTTTCACGATTTTGTCATGAACGGACACCAAATAGCATTGTCGAACATTCATGAAATTATAACTTTCAATAAATCGTCTCACTACCCACATCTAGAAGAGAATGATCGTTTTAGTGAGCTTTTAAATGAATTTATTAAATAGCTCTAAGGCAATCATCTTATTGTTTTCTATACTAATATCCCCTGTTGTTCACGCACAATCTAAAATTAAAATATGTTTGACCGGTAGGATTGTAGAAAATTTAAAATCATATGGTCAGTCTTTTTTAAATGCAGCATATCTTGCCAAAGAAGAAAATGATCTCTCTAACAAAGTTGTGATTAAGAGTTATTTTTATAATAACAGACCATTGGAGCCAATGCATATTTATAATCAAATGGTAAATGACTCTTGCTCTGCAATTATTGGGTTTGAATATCTATCAGACTTGTTATTAGCTGTAAAAGAACAGAAAAATGACACCATTCCTATTTTTACTTCCTACGCTAGCACCACCAACTCTGATCAATTACCTAAGAATATTTTTATCTTTATGCCAAGCTATAATTACCAAGCTGAAAAAATGATGAGCTACTTACATGAGCGCTATAAAAATATAAACAACGTGTTGCTTATAACGGAAATTAACCGTGATGAGATGCTAAAGTATAAGGAAGTGTATTCCAGCATTCTAAAAAAGGAACACGTACAATATTCTACATTTGATTTTCTAGAAAATGACAGCGATATAGAGGGAAAATTGAGCATTTTTTTGAATGAACGAAAATATCAATATGTTTTTTTATTGTCAGGTGCAATAGCATCAGCAAAAATTGCCAATATTATGAATAACCATAGCACTGTTTTTATTGGCACAGAAAACTTTGGTTCTTCAGTTAGTCAAACATTTTTTATGCGACTAAATGATAAAGTAATTCACTCTCATTTTATCCGCAATTTAGATTTTATACAGCCCTATGATGCTTTAACTAAATTTGAAAATATTTATATTCAAAAATTCCATGAAAAACCCACTGTATTGGCAGCATACACTTATGATTCGATGAAGATTATTTTGAAAGCATTGAATAGAACCGGTATCGTCAATACAAACAGCATATTAAGTACTGATTATATTGGCATTACCGGGGCTTATTTAAATAATGGTCAATTTTATCGATCGACCAATTACGTTATTTTATCAGTTAATAGCAATGGATATGCTTATGAAAAATAAAAGCTCTTCAATCAAAGCAATTTTTATCAAGAAAATGGCATATTCTGCTCTAATCCAATTTATTATTTTTGGATTTATACTCATGCTTGCAAAAGATTATTTTCATAATCAGATGAGTGTCTTTTCCAGAAATTTAATTATTAATGACTCATTTACCACTGATGAAATTGGTAGATATCAGCTTCTTAATAATAAGGATGCTCTTGATTTAGTCCTATACAATTTAGGTAATGAACGCAAACTAGACTCAATAAAATTTGTTCCTTTAAAAAATAAAATTGAAGATGTAGGTACTTGCGAAGAAAACAGCAAAAATAATTACCTTCTATGCAAAAAAGATAATGGGCAAATTTCCGGTATAACATTAATTAAAAATGATGAAAAGATATTGGGCTCGGTGGTTGCAAGTAAGCAATATAATTCTATCTATACTTTGCCAGTGTCCTATGGGCTTTTGTTAATTTTATTGATCGTACTTGGAATATTTCTTTTTAATTTCTTATTTCTATTCCTTTCTATGAGAAAAAAAATAGCAAACAATACCGAATACTTGCTTGATTTTATTTCATCACATCAAAGTAATAATGCTGTTGATTTTGCAAAAGTTGAAATTAATGAATATAGACAAATTGCTAATAAATTTATTGATGAACATCGAGAAATAATCAATTTACAGAAAGAAAAAGCCTATTACGAGGTAAGAAAAAATATTGCTGAGCTTGTTGCTCACGATATCCGATCACCATTAGCGGCAATAAACACCGCACTATCAGATGTAACATCGATTCCTGAAAATAAACGCATTATGATCAGAAATGCAGCTAAAAGAATCAATGATATTGCTAATAACCTACTCTTACAATCTAAAAATAATTTGCTTGACTGTAAAAGTAGTGAAATATATATGAATAATTCTCCAGAATTAATATTTGTAGTTTTAGATAATATCGTTGCAGAAAAAAGATATGAATATTACGCAACCAAAATCCAAATCAACTTACTTGGGTCCGACCACTCATATAATTGTTTTTCTAAGATACACCCTGATTCTTTTAAGCGCGTTCTATCTAATCTCATTAATAATGGTATTGAGGCAGTTAATTCTAATGGCTCTATTATTATCTCTCTAACATGCAATACTACGCATGTCGAAATTATTATTGAAGATAATGGCTGCGGCATTCCTCCCGATATCTTGCCAAAGGTTACAGAGCAAGGATTTAGCTTTAATAAGAAAACTGGTGCTGGTTTTGGTTTATCTTATGCTAAACAATATTTAGAGCAGATCAATGGTTCAATGCATATTCACTCTGAAGAAAAAGTTGGGACAAAAATTCATATCACTCTAATTAGGTCTAACCCCCCTAGTTGGTTCTGTGACTCAATGAATATTAGGTATGGTACTAATATTGTCGTATTAGATGACGATATATCCATCCATGACGCATGGAATGAACGGTTTTCAAATATTTCACACGTTAAAATGTTTCATTTTTATAACGCGATCGACTTAGTTCAGTATAAAGTTGATCCAAAAACTCCAATATTATATTTAGTGGATTATGAGTTGCTCGCTGATATTAAAAATGGTTTAGATGTGATTGAAGAGCTTAATTTAAATGGTAAAGCTATTTTAGTTACCAGTTGCTTTGAAGATATTGCTATACGAAATCGATGTGAAAATATTGGCGTTAAAATCATACCAAAATCTTATGTACCTTATATTAAAATTATTGAGACTCCAGAGAAAGAACTTATAAATACGGTGGTTTTTATTGATGATGATGAAATGATGCGAATGACTTGGATCTTTGCGGCTGAAGAGGCTGGACAAAGTATTTCAACCTATTCGTCATTTGATGAGTTCGTAAATGAAATAAATAATTATTGTAAGAATACTCTTATTTATATTGACTCAGATCTAGGAAACAATGTTAGAGGCGAGGATTGCGCAAAACTCCTTTTTGATAAGGGGTTTATTGACGTTCATCTTGCCACTGGCCATTCGCGAGATCGATTTCGCCAAGTGCCATGGATTAAAACAATTGTTGGTAAAGAGCCACCTTTTCAATTTGCACACGGGAATTCAACATGAACTCTACGGATAAAGATAAATTAAAACACGATTTTTTAAACTCAATTGTTATCATCAACAGCATGACAAAATCTGCTTCGAGTTTCATGAATACAATTTCACAGTCAATGGATACCGTCGATATTAACCAAAAGCAGATGGAAAAATTTTTATATTCTATGAGCGCTATACGTGAGCAAACTTCAAAGATTGAAAATTATTTTTTATCTCTTTTTAATGAATAATTGTGACAAATTATCTCTCTGCTAGATATGAGGAATATGAAACCACCCTTCCCCAATCTATAGAATCAGTTAAATGATCTTTGGTAATACTGTAGTAGTAATTGTTATCTAGCTTTTGCGCATCAAATAAATAGTTAATCCACTCAGCTATTGGTTTTTTATATTCTTTTTCTGATAACAAGAATAATATTTTCTCTTTTTTTGTAACAGCGGCCATGGTCTGTTCGGGTAGCTCATATCCCCGCATTAAATCTAATTGATCTGACAGCTCTTTTACGTGTCTAAGGATAAGCCATGTAGGTTTGGCGTCTTTGTCAAGAAATAAAAAACTACCTGAGTTATCAACTAGATAATACTCAACAGCCTGTGCTTGTATTAGAACACTAGCAAATAATTTTTGATATAATTCATTATCAAATAAATTATTAATGGAGTTTTCATACGCATTAACTATATTTTTTGTTAACTCTCTGAAATAGCGCTGAGTTAGGTCATCCACAGCTAATGTAATTTCTGGATATAGATTTTCACTTGTCTTGAGTATAAATTTATCAATTAAACCGTGATTGAAAGCTTTTATCGCAGTATCTTTATCTGCTTCAGCCGTTAGCATAATTTTAAAGATTTTTTTCTCTTTAATTTTTTTGCAAAATTCAATTCCGTTAATACCGGGCATTTGATAGTCCACAACTAACAATGGTGCATTCTCAAACCTTGCTTTATGATAAAGCTGATTTAACATGTTACTAACATCAAAGCCAATAACTCGATCATTAGTAGTATCTAAATTCACATCATTCATTAATTTGAAAATTGATTGGGTGATATCTTGACAATCGTTATCAATAAGATGAAAAGCCATATCTGAGCTTGTAAGTGTTAGTATATTAAACTTTTGGCCAAATTCTAAATCTAACGCATCCAAAAATGCTCTGTTATCATCTAAAAAAATGACTTTTATCGGATGATAAAAACAGGTAGGTCTTGCATCAATAATAGTCATATAGTAATTCCTCTACGTTACAGCCACAATTGCATCACCCATGATAAGTTGCCAATATTTCAGACCTTTAATTATAATGTATTGCTGTTAAGAAAAAATAATTAACATGGATGTCGCCCTGTATAATAAATGATTCTTCAAGTTTTTTCCTCCCAAATTTTATATTTAATCACTTAAGTTATTGAGATTTATGTTTTTCCGATTAAGTTAGAATCCTTTCTTGTTAATCTTCTTCAATTTACTCTAGAATTTTCTTTCTCATAAATCTACACCATTCCACAACCGTTAATTAAAGAATTAATTATATTTTTATTATTTATAATCAATGAGTTAACGATATTATCCCCCGGGGACAATTTATTAAATCGATAATCCATAACAGTGGTCCCGTGAAATTTAAAGTGCCATTAAAACAGATCCAGGATTAAATTTAATAAAATTCAAACGGCCCAAAACAAAAAAATATCAAAGACAATTAAGAGCATCACAAACCCTTTAAAATTTAGCACACTAAAGCCTCACGTTACGATTGAACTGCTTTTTCTAGGATTAATGTAATAGCCATTGCTTCAACATTAAAAAGCCTGATTAAATTAGGAGAATAAATTTAGTAGAGAAATCCATCTATTCCATCAAAATAAAAGATTTAATATAATGCCCTGAGAGATATAGGACTATTGTTAAATAGGTTATTGAAAAATAACAAACGACACAACCATTTATCTTGATAATAAGCGCATAGCTATAAAAAAGATTTGTCCACTTAATCAAAAACACAAATCTCAGCCAAACAATATATTCTTCGCCATGGGTAAAGATAGATAAAACAGATAACTCTATACGAAGACTAATATTACCAACATATATTGCTTAACAATCAATATTCTAAATATGAATTAATCATATACACTGGCGCAGATGGGAAAACAGTTCTTTTATTTTTGACATTTAGCTTACTAAAGGAGCCGTCATTCATCAGATAATGAGATGCTCTATTTATAGAAAGTAATTTATTACAATTAAAAATGATATCTAAAACATGAAAATAACATTATCTTATATCCATTCTCGAATTTAGGATATTATCAAAATAAGTCAATAACTTACTCGTAAAAATGCAAAAAGTATAATTTAATGTAACTTTTGCAATATTACTCTGTCTTCAAGATAAACACATCTATTTGATAGTTGGGCGGTTAGTATAAACGCGCACAAAACGCTGGAATAATTATTTTACAAAAATTCACAATGCGAGATACTAATCAAAATTTTAAAGGTACTAGAGTAAAAATCCAGTATCTGTCAGAAGTTTCCGACATTAGAAAATGTGGATAAAAGCTAAAAACACCCCATAAAGCTACACCATTACCATATACCTACACCATGACCTCCCATAAAGCCACACATGAAATTTTAAGTCCCATTAATCCCCATATTACTACACACAAAAACTCATAAACCTACACTATCAATCCCAAATAAATACACAATAGCTCTTATATAAATCATTTAAAATCATATGGTTATGATGTTTTTATTTGATGAACTTATGAATAGAAGAAAAAAGATATATATTTTCCTTTTTTTAGAATTAAGATGAATAGTACAAATTACCGCTTGCAAATTTGTTTCAATAAAGTTAGTCTAAAAAAATAGTACAAAGCACCTTATTGCAAAGGGGGATGGATGAAAGTAATTACAACAGCCGGAAACAAAGGAGGGATTGGCAAATCAACTATTGCTCTCACTCTTGCACAATATCTAGCTAAATGTAAAAACATGAAAGGGGCCTTTATCGATTTAGACCCACAAGGCAACTCTTCATCTAGCTTAATTCCGACTACAAGAGATCCAGCTCACCCAACTGGTTACATGCCTAAAGCACATCCAGAGTGGGATCCAAACAACTTACCAGAAGATGATCCTCATTGGGATGGAGTTAGTAGTATTGCAGATATATTCATAGGTAAATCTATTTATCCATATCCAACATGGGTTGACAATTTACATTGTTTTCCTTCTTTTGCTTCATTATTGGAAGATGCACAACGTGTTCTAAAAGTTGATGTAAAAGAAAAGGTTATAAATCGTCTTAAAGAATTTACCGAAATGCTATCAACCCACAGTGATTACCAATTTGTTATTATTGATACGAATCCACAGTTTGGCCCACTAACAATGGCAGGGTTGCGAGCAGCAACTCATGGACTATTGCCAACTGAACTTGAACAATATGGTATTAATGGAACCATAGGCATGATCCAAGCAATTTCACAAGAGCAACTTAGAAGAGTGAAAGACGATACTATTAAAATAGCGGGAATTTTACCTAACCAAGTTCGTAAAACAGCAGTACATACTAAGTTCCTTAATGATTTGCGTTCAATAGAAAAATCAGAAGAATGGTTATTACCTCCTATAGCCCAAAGAACCATTTATTCAGAATTGGTAGTAGAGGATGCAAAACCTAATTGTGTATTTAACTTACCACAAACACATCTCGCTAGAATTGAAAGTGAGAAATGGTGCTCTTATGTATATGACAGGGTATTTCATAATGTATACAACAAAATAGAAGAAAAGGAGGCTTCCTATGGTTAGTAAATTCAAACTGAATTCAGTTAAAACTGGAGAGACAAAGGATGCCATATCAAGAACACTGGCAATTGCCAATGATTATGCTGGGGAACTGTCAATAGAAGTATTGTCCTTAGATAAAATAGAACTTGATCCGGAAAACAATCGTGAACTAGCACTAACACTTCATGATGCAATAAATGGAATAGATCCCTCTGATCCTGAATATACAAAAAAGAAAAATGATTGGAAATCGCTTGAGTCATTAGCAAAAACTATACTAGATGATCAGTTAATTAACCCCATATTTGTATACAGATTTGGGAACAAATGTCGTTTAATCGCTGGTGAACGTAGAACCTTGGCCTCAGCGATTGCCGGTAAAAAGGAAATTATAGCAAGAATTGCAAGTCAACGACCTGTTGGTTCAAAGTTAAGAGTTCTACAGTGGATTGAGAATAATGAGCGTGTAGACTTATCTCTGGCTGAAAGAGTTGCGAGTATTGAGGCTATTGTTAAAGAGTATTTAAACGAAAATAAAGAAAAAAGTGATAGCGAGAAAATAACATCAAAAGTATTAAGTGATTTAACGGGAATGTCTATAACACAATCTCGAAGATATATTCTGATTTTGCAAGCTAGTCCAGAGATAAAGCAGGCGATTGCTGAAGGAAAAATAGAGAATGTAAAATTAATTGAATTAATTATTTCAGTTGAAAACGCAGAACATCAACAAGTTCTCTTAAAGGCAGCCATAGAAAATCTATCCTTTGATGCAATTGTAAAGCTAAAAAAAGAACTTGAATTTTCGTTAGTTACAAAAAAAGAAATAAGAGGACGTAAACAATTAAATGTTAGTTTAGGTAAGGTAAAACCCAATATTGCCAAAATTATCTTTGATGCCTTAGTTTCAAGCAACATTCTACACGAGAGCATCGTCGAGCAAATGAATATGTTAAGCAATAATGTCCAATGGAATAATGGTAAGTCAGTTGAGGAGTGCTTTAAAAAAATAATTCCTCTAATTGCTCAGGAAGTGTGATTAAAATGAATAAGCTGAAACTCAATAATAATGAAGACGATAAGAAAATTATTACATTTACTATTAATAAAGAAATTAAAGAGTCACTCAGAGAAATTCTGTTAAATTCTGAAAAATATAATTTAAAAAAGAAAACTGATTGGGTAAACGAAGCCATCATAATGTTAAAGGAAAATCCTGATTACAAAGAAATGGTACTCAATGCAGAAGGGAATAGTGAAAATTTCGTATTTGATAAAATTTATATGACATTTAAGCAACGATGTTTTTTTTCTGATATGAGAAATGAAGTTGTAAAGGAATATCCTGATATAAGAGGCCCTCAAACTGCCATAATACGCGCTGCTATTTTGAGTAGAATGATGAGGAAAAAATAAGAAAAAAGGCCAAACGGAATGGGTAATGTTCGCTGAAAAAACAATACGTAAACATGTAACAATTATTCATGCATACTCTTTAATGAGTGTATTGCAACGGAAAATTGTCAATGTGCTTTTGTATGAAGCAATAAAAGGAGATGGTCGCATAAATAACCATCAAAATTCGGTCGCTGTCGAATGTAATATGCCTTTTTCTAAGCTGTTAAAAGCAGTCAAGTTTAATAGTAATAATACCCAATATCTAAAAGAGTCCATTGATGGGTTGGCATCATTAAAAATAGAATGGAATTTATTGAAAGATAAGGTACCTACAGATATCTCGTTTTTAAATTTACGAGTTTTACATGGTGCGCCTACGTTCTATCAAGATAATACCATCAATTTTTCTTTTCATAAAATCATGCTTGATTTACTAGTTAATCCATCTATATACGGTACAATCGACGTTGATCTGCAATCTGAATTTGAATCGAAATATGGTCATGCTCTTTATGAAAATAGTACACGGTTTATTAACTTACAAAAAAATAAAATTATTTCATTAGATACATTTAGAAAAATTTTAGGAGTTCCTGAAGATAAATATCCAAGTATGCGGGAACTTACAAGAAATGTCATTTCGCCCTCATTAGAAGAGGTTAATGATCGAGCTAATTTTGCTGTTAGCTTGGATCCAATAAGAGTTGGTAGAAAAATTACTGGATTTGAGGTTCTAGTTAAGAACAAAAAAAATACAATAATATCAGAAGTCAGCTGTATTGATCGTGAAAATGAGCAGATACATAAAGAAATAAAATCAACTTTTGGCATATTAAATGAGTCAATATTAGAAAATATTATAAATAACTACTCAGAAGAGTATATTCAAGAGAAGATTAACTATACCAAGAAATATGCAAAAAAAGAGCGGACAGGTTTTTATCCTATCCCATATTTTATTAGCGCCTTAAAACACGATTATAAATTTAAGGAAGAACCTAAGCCAGAAGTTTCTCAAGAAAAAGCATCTAATGATGAAGCTGAGTGGGAAAAGAAATTATTCGCTTTACAGGCAGAACTCAATCATTGGGAAAAACTATCAGGATATACTAAAGCTGGAGATAACCAAGAGCATGTTAAAAACATGCAGAAATTTGTTCTAGAAGCCCAAGAAAAATTAAAGCAACATTATTTAGAGAAGCCAATTAAAATGGAGGCGGTTTAATATGAAATTTCCGGCCTTTGAACCAATCAATCTAAAGAATGAGCTCCAGTCCTTGGAAGCAATTGATCTGTGTTTATCAAAAATTTATCCAGATCAAAATCAGGCTAGAAAGTTTTTTAGCGATGCTTCACTAGAAGAATTGGCTTCATCAATTCGGCAGCATGGGATTATACAGCCTATTCTTGTCAAAGAAATAGATCATAATAGGAATGAATATCAAATTATTGCAGGTGAACGGCGTTGGCGCGCAGCTAAAATAGTTGGATTAGAAAAAATCCCTGCAATCATTAGAAAATACAATAAAGCAAATGGGATGGCAGTATCTTTAATTGAAAATATTCAAAGAGAAGATTTAAACCCATTGGAAGAAGCGCAAGCTATACAGCGATTAATAGAAGAGTGTTACATGACGCATGGTGAAGTTGCTGAAACTTTAGGTAGATCTCGAACAACGGTTACTAATCTTCTTAGATTGCTTACTCTCACAGATGAAGTAAAAGAAATGTTAAAAACGGGATTATTAGAAATGGGACATGCTAGAGCTTTATTAAGTTTGTCGAATGTACAACAAGTAGAAACAGCAAAAATAATTACTAGTAAGTCTTTATCTGTTAGGGAAACTGAAAAATTGGTTCAGCGCTTAAATAGGCCAGAAGATAAACAGGAGTTTTTTCTAAATCATCAATTTGAACAAAAAACGAAAGATTGGATGGCACAATTGTCGAAAAAACTTTCATCAAAAGTTAACATGCATTTTAATGATGGAGGAAAAGGTAGGGTGGTGATAAGTTTTGACTCTTTAGAGGAAGCAGATTGGTTAATGGCCCATCTTAAGGTGGAAGGGTAGGGCTATTTTTTATTCACAAAATTAGTGGATAACTATGTGGAAAAATTGGAAGTTGTTTGCCTTGAGCCTGTAGTTATAATTTTACTGGTATACCGGAAAAAAACGACCTCCAAATTTTACTTTCAAGAGACGATTGGACTACGTCGAATGGTAAAGTGTGGCAAAAGATCATCTTCTTTCTAATCACTATTAAAGCGTGCTTAAATCGATCTGATTATTTAATAACCACTTTTCTTTTAGAAATTAAAAAGTAAGTCAAGTTGGAATGCTGTTGTATGAGATAAGTTGTTGTGAACAGTCGTGGAGCAATTATTTTGACTCAATTCGGACCTTGGTTTTTTCTTCCTTTTGGTATTGGTTTTATTAGTATATTTTTGTGATATTAAAAGAAACAGCATATTGTGAAGGGAAAAAATATTTTCACTATACAAAGTTTTAAGTCGATAATTATGCTGATAACGGATTTTTATCATGCTTAAGAATTGAGCAAACGCATTTGTGTACGTTGAAAAAGCTAATGTTCTTCTTTGTCCCAACTTAGATTTTATTCTTCCATTAATGGCGGTGATTGTCCAATCATCCAGTAAATCTTTCTCTAGACGAAGCACATAATAGCGTTTGTCTTTCTCAAAGCGTGCCTCATGGTAGACTTCTTTGTAGGTAAAATCCAAATAGTGTAACCAGGGTAAAGTAATAAACCAGAGCGTCATTTAGAAAATAGCCAAATTAGCAATGCGTTTTAGGCGATCAGGATTGTCTTCAACATAAATTGCGGTAGTCACAATGTTAGCATGACCTGCAAGACGTGAGACTGCTTTAATATCCGCGCCTTGTTCAATTAATCGGGTAATGAAAGTACGTCGACCAGAATGGGAGCTTGCCCCAATGATTCCTGCTTTATCATAAAGTGACTTGAACCATTTTTGCAAACTATTGGGTGTAAAGCGACTTTTACGTTGGGTCTGAAATAAGGGTTTGTCTCGTGCAACATGTTTTAGGGTATCGAGATGTGCTTGGAGTGCTTTGCGGATTTTTTCATTGGCAAGATAAGCGTAACGTTGCTTTTCACCTTTGGTCATTGAGCGCTTCAAACAAATCTCTTCAAGTAATTGATAGTTGTAATCGGCTACATCTGCAATAGTGAGAGAGGCGATTTCTTTCACTCGCAATCCAAGACCAAAAGAACAATACACAAGGGCGCTATTTCTTATAGCGAATTGCCCATCTTTGGCAACAATAAGCAGTCGCTTAAACTCCGCTTCACTTAAGACTCTGGCCTTTCCTTCTTTTGGCATAAAAGACTCAATATTTTCCTGTTATAATGGTATTCTAAATAAATCAGGCTGTCTTGGCAAAAGCAAAAATAAAATTGTGGTTTATAGTAGAACTTTAGTATGAATACACTCATCGATGCAGCAATAAAATATCTTTCGAATCATTATTGCAGTGAAATAGAACTCATAAGGCAATTGGAGAGGGATTTTTCGCATGTGCCCGAGTTAGATGCTCAGATTCATGCAACCCTAGCTCGCCTTCGGGAATTACATTTAATTAATGATAATCGTTTGGCTGAATCATTAAGTGCCCGTTATATCCATAAAGGAAACCGTTTTATTCAAGAAATATTAAAACAGAAGGGCGTTAAAGAAGAAGTGATTGAGCAAGTCTTAGAACATATTGAACTGGAAGATGTTCGCGCCCTGGATGAAGCTCGGAAAAAAATGCGTGGATTTAAGAATGAGACAGATGAGGCAATAAATACAAAATTGGCTCGTTTCTTAAGTGGTCGAGGTTTTTCTCATGCCACGATAAAAACTGTACTTAAACAGTTAAGTGAAGAACAGACTACTTAACGTTTTAGATAGTGTAGCGGATGAATACAACAATCATTTGCATCTATAAGAAAAGAAAACTGTAAATTAAACTCTGAATGAAATGATAAAGTTACAACGTATCATGATTATTGGTAGACCAGGAAGTGGCAAGTCCACTTTTTCTGTTATGTTGCAAAAGAGTCTAAATATTCCATTGTTCCATTTAGATAAATATTTTTTTATTGCCGATTGGGTGCCACGAGAATATGAGAATTTTTTGTCACTCCAAAAAGAATTAGCTGCTAAGCCTTGCTGGATTATTGATGGTAATTCCAGCAAATCATTTGAGATACGTTATCGCGAAGCCGATATGTGCTTGTACTTTAATTTACCCAAGTGGCTATGTTATTGGCGGGTATTTAAGCGCTTGTTTTATAAGGCTTCAGAAATTGATGATAGAGCCGCTGGTTGCAATGAAACGGTCCGATGGTCGCTATTAAGTTATATGTGGAACTATGAACAACGGATTAACCCTTTATTAAATGTCTTAAAGAACCAATATCCAAAAGTGAAATTCATTGAACTCCGTAGCCCATATGATGTGGCGCACTTGATGCGTGTGCTTAAACATAAAGAAGAGTAAAGTATTGTGACAGGATTTTAATAAATGATGCCGACGAATATGATAATACTCTTGATGGGTATTGCAGGTACCGGTAAAAAAACCATAGGCGAGGCAATTACAACGCTGGCCCCTCAGTTTCGATTAGCGCATCACCATGCTTGGATCGATCCGGTTCTAAAACTTTTAGGTAACGATGCTCAAGTATTTTGGTCTCTTGATGATAAAGGATGGGCAGCGCTTAACAAAGCTCGTGATGTGATTTTTGATACGATGACTGCGGTTTGCTCTAAAGAAGCGAGCTTTGTTATTACCTATGAGCTCTTAGCGAATAATTCTTGGCATCAGGAATTTTTTAATCAAGTACAAACCGTTGCTCAAAAACGGGGAGCTGTGTTTGTTCCTATCCGACTGATTTGTAATGGTGCAGAGCTTGTTAAACGCTTAAAAGACTCAGATAGAAAAGGCTATTTTAAAACACAAGATGAGGCGCTTATTACAAAAAGATTGTTTGAAGAAGACGTTTATTTTAGCAAAGAGCCGTATGAAATGACTCTAGATGTGAGCCTCCTTTCAGCAGAGGAGTCAGCGCGTTGTATTTTGGATTGGACTTCCTTAGTTTATGGGAGTAAAAATCAGAATCTGGAATTTAAACCATTGAGTCAAAAAGATTTGAACTTAATGACCCAATGGTTTGCAGAGCCTACAGTGAAACAAGGGTATGCACGAAATCAACAGTTTTCTTTGGAAGATATTAGGGCAAAGTACTTACCCCGCATTGAAGGCATGGATCCAGTCCCGAGTTTTATTATTTATTTGGATCAAAAACCAATTGGTTTTATTCAATATTACTGTCTTGCCGACCATTTACCCGAAGGAATTTCAGGACATAATGCTTCCTTGTTTGACAAGGCTACACCTGAACAATTGGCTGGTATCGACCTTTTTATTGCAGAGCCATCGTGTCGTGGAGTAGGGTTGGGTAGACAAATTATAAGGCATTTTATTGCAAAACAACTCTACAGATTTAAAGCCGTTGTCGTTGATCCTCAAATTGGAAACGAACAAGCCATAGCGTGCTATCAAAAGGCTGGTTTTGTTCCCACGCAATACAGTGAAGATCCCAATTACCTACTCATGATAAACATGCTTACTTATAGAGGGTCCCATGAATATTCTTGAAACTCCCCGTCTGATTTTACGAACATGGCAGGAAGCTGATCTTGATCCTATGGCACTTATTGATCAAGACAAAAAAGTATGCCAATTTTTACCAGGAATAGGGAGTAAGAGTGCTACAAAAGCAGGCATTGAGCGGATTATTGCACATTATAAAGAGAAGGGATTTTCTTTGTATGCTGTTGAACTGAAAAGTACAGGGGAAATGATAGGATTTTTAGGGTTAATGACCCCTTCTTTTGAAGCGGACTTTACTCCCTCTGTTGAAATCGGCTGGAGACTTTCCTCAACACATTGGAATCAGGGTTATGCTACGGAAGGAGCAAAAGCAGTTTTGCATTATGCCTTTACCTCTTTAAATATTCCCGAAGTAGTTTCATTTACAACAGTGAATAATCTAGCTTCAAGACGTGTTATGGAAAAAATTGGTTTACATCACAATACCAAGGATGATTTTGACCATCCCAAATTGGAGCCTAATAGTCCCTTGAGACGACATGTGCTTTATCGATTATCCAGGGCTGATTATCTAAACAACAAAGGTATTCAAGCATGATTTGGGAGATCACGTTAAAAAAAATTACGGATACAACAGCGAACCATGCGGCGCAAAAATGGGTAAAAAACCCTACCCATCTTAAGCTTATCAATAATCAAATTAACTGTGTTTATCGATTTGAATCTAATGGACAAGGATTTTACCTACGCATGACGCATGAAAAAATACGAAAAGCTCGCGAACTTTTGAGTGCCATTGATTTTCAGAAGTATTTATTTTTGTGTGGTACGCCTATTTGTGAACCGGTGGTATCTCAAGAAGGAAATGATGTTGAAACTGTGCACCAAGAGGATTTGGAATTTTTTGTTCATGTTTGCCGGGAGGTACCAGGGCAAATCATGCATTTTGATTATTCAGATAAAAAAGCTTATCTAACATGGGGAAGGGCTCTAGGGCTATTGCATCAAGCCTCGCAAAGTTATGTTGCAGAGAAACATCACTTTTTAACTTGGGAAGATTTGTGGCGTGAGACTTTGGATTATGCGCGTCAAGAAGAGTCCTTGATTCAGGATTTATATGAAACGATTACGACACGCTTCAAAACTTTTTCAATCGACTCATCTAATTTTGGCCTAACCCATGGGGACCATCGTCCTGGAAATGTGCTTTATGATGGTGAGAGCGTTCATCTGATTGATTTTGATGAGCCAGTATATCATTGGTATCTTGCCGATATTGCCAAACCTTTTTTGGACTTATGCAATAAACCATGGCCTCTCTGGCAACCACTGTTTGAATGGTTTATAGAAGGATATAGGCAAATCCGGCCATTGAGCTCAGAAGAATTAAAAGAAGTGAATCATTTTTCGCAAATGAAAAGCTTAGATATCTACCTCTGGTGTAAATACAACTGGTTTGAAGAAACAGCTCCAGGAGGAAAGCCAGGGGATGAATGGCTTCATGACTTAAAAACTATGGCATTAACCCCTTTGTTTTATGTGCCATAACCGATTAAGGGAACTCCTATTGAGGTGGGTAATGAATAATATCATGGATGCGCGATAGCTCATTGGTTGGATTTCGGTAGCCATGCGGTTGATTGGCATTAAAACGCAGTCCTTCTCCTTTGGAAAGTGATTTCCAGAACCTACCTAACAAAATTTCAATGGTTCCATCCACAACAATGACATGCTCAATGACTCCATGTTTATGAGGAGGTGAAAGATGTTCGCATCCGGGCAATAACTCAATAACAAACAATTCAAAATGTAGCTGTTCATCAAAAGGAAACAGAGGAAGTACTCGTATTTTTTCATCATCTGGATGCAAAGTTTCAGCATGCCCTGTTCTATAAATAGGATTGGTTGAATCATCCAGACTGTCTTCAATAAACGATGAAAAGGAGGTTTGAAAGCCGCTCGCAATTTTCCATAGGGTAGAAATCGTTGGGCTTGACTCTTCGCGTTCAATTTGCCCAAGCATCGCTTTAGAAACGCCCGTTTCAAGCGCTGTTTTATCTAAGCTCCAACCTCGATCTTGTCTTAATGATTTTAGTATTTTTGCAATGCGGTTTGAAATTTCTTGCATTATGTCCCTTATTAAAAAAAGCTTGTGCGTTTTAGCGCACAAGTATATACTGGTTTATTATGCGTTATAACGCACGAATTGTGAAGTAGATTGTGGAGGATTGTATGGTTGAACACCCTTTTAAAAACAAACTGGTTGCAGTGCTTAACAAACGTATCGAGCCTGGCAAAGTAATGAATGCACTTGCTCATATGTGTATTGGTTTAGGCGCTGTGATTGGTACAGAAGAACTGCGTTTAACCGATTATCGAGATGCAGACGGAGGCTCTCACCCGTATATTTCAGAAATCCCTTTTATAATTCTTTGTGAGAATTCCAACAAAATTAGAACATTACGCCAGAATGCTTTAGCAAAAAATGTTCTCTTTAATGATTTTACCGATACGATGACTGTTGGGTCCTATCAAGAGCAAATTGAAAGAACGGCACAGGTTAAAGAGAACGATCTGATTTATTATGGCATTGTCTTGTTTGGGGATTGGGACGTAGTGACAGAGCTCACTAGAAAGTGTTCTTTGTGGCGATGATGGGATGGTGATAAGCGATGAATAAAGAGAAAAAGTTAAGTAAACGCGCGCAAATCATACAAGATTTTTTATCTCAAAAAGGGATATCGTGTGAGGTCAAAGAACTTGATTCGAGCACTCGCACGGCAAAAGATGCTGCTGATACTTTAAGATGTGGTGTTGCTCAAATTGTGAAGTCATTACTATTTTGCACAGAAAAAACCAACAAGCCAGTATTAGTATTAGCAAGTGGTGTTAATCGTGTGAATGAGAGCTTGATTGTTAGTCTCATCAATGAACCTATTGGGAAAGCTGATGCAGATTTTACACGAGAAATCACTGGTTTTGCGATTGGTGGAGTTCCTCCCGTTGGCCATAAAAACGTTATTGATACGGTTCTTATTGATGAAGATTTGTTATGCCATGAAGTTCTTTGGGCTGCAGCAGGAACGCCCAATGCAGTGTTTTCATTATCTCCTGAAACATTGAAACAGCTAACAAATGGGATGGTGGTAAAGATTAGAGAGTAAGTCATGCAAAAAATATTCTGGGATAATCCCTATCAACGCCAATTAATGACTAAAGTGGTGTCAGTCAATGAGAATCGACTACTTTTTGCAGAGACTATTGGTTTTTCGTTTTCCGGTGGTCAGGAAAGTGATACAGTCCGCGTGAACGGCCTGATAGTCACTCATTCTGAAATAGAAGATCACTTGATTTATTATACATTACCTGCGGAGCATGGACTTTCTAAAGGCGATGTTGTCCTTATGGAAATTGACTTTGTTCGTCGTTATAAATTGATGCGCCTTCATTTTGCTGCTGAATTAATCTTAGAGCTTGTCCAAAGAATGCTGCCCGTTGAAAAAATAGGTGCTCATATTGCTGAGCATAAGGCTAGAATTGATTTTAGCTATCAGCACAATATTTCGGATATCTTTGACTCTCTTTTGTTTGAATACAATCAAATTATTGCAAAAGATATGCTTATTCACACTGGATTTTCTGATGAGAAGAGTCAAATGCGTTATTGGGAAATCGAAGGATTTTCTAAGGTTTCTTGTGGTGGAACACATGTAAAATCAACCGCTGAAGTGGGTTATATTACGTTAAAAAGGTCGAATGTGGGTAAAGGTAAAGAACGAATTGAAATTTATCTGGTACAATAAATTCAGCTTAAACATAAAGTGTCTTAATCAAAAAAGTAGCTTAATACTACGGGAGTTATGAGTGAATGCAGAAGAAATTACAGTTTTAAATGATTTAAAAAACGATATAAATCAATTGCTGGGATTTCATGAAGAAACACCAAGGATTAATTATGGTCCTTGTGGCGCGTTTGCTAAATTATTTTTTGATGCTTGGAATGACCGCTTTCAGGATAAAGTGCATATTGTTTTTGTGATGATGAAATCCCATGAAGAGTGCTGGCACATTGCATTGCGCATGCCTTCAGGAGAACTTTATGATGGAGGAGTTGGCCTTCATTGTGAAGAAACTTATGGAGAAGATTACTTGTTTGAAGACATGATCGAATATGATCATGAACGTTTGGAAAAATGGTCTTATGGTCTTGAACGTGATTATCCACGTTTTTGTCCTGATTTTAATAAACAAGTGGTGAATTCATTGATTATTCATCATCTAGATCGATTGCGATCTCAAGAAAGTTGACTTAATGCGTTATTTACCTCAATAAGCAATTCAAAAATTAAGTAAAGAGCATTACTCAAAACCGCGTTTTGTTTTTTTGGACTGGCTCTGTTTCTCGATGGTGAATAACACAAGCCCAGATATTTGATGAGGATATCGCTATGAAACAAGAACACCAACTGATTTATGAGCTAGAGACTTCTCTTTTAAATCCGAAAACGAGAAAATCGATTACCCAACTGAAGCTACTGATTGCTGATAAATTTATCGAGTATGGGGCCTCTGGTTCAATTTACAATAAGAACGACCTACTTGATTCTCTTCCAGAAGAAGAGTCACGAAGTTATATGGTTAATGACTTTTCAGTATTAGAGGTGTCGCCCGAAGTCATGTTGGCAACTTATAAGGTTACTGTTGCCTCAAAAAGTTCCTTACGTTCTTCGCTCTGGCAATACAAACACAACCGTTGGCAAATGGTGTTTCATCAAGGCACGCCTTGCCAAGAGGAATAATTCATTTTTACAGGTATTAAGATGATAACGATAGCCTATCTAAAACATCACTCCGATTGCATTCCAGAGCTTGCTAAGATTTGGCATGAAGTATTAGGAAAAATTTGGGTTCCTGATGTGCCCACTTCGCGTGTAGAAGAAAATTTACGAAATCATTTAAACATCGAGCAGTTACCGCTCACTGTTGTTGCTTTTGATGAAGATAAACCTGTTGGGATGTGCTCTTTACGCGTGAATGATGGGATCCGTCCTGAACTAACTCCCTGGCTAGGCTCGTTAGTGGTAGCGCCAGGCCATCAAAAACAAGGTATTGCAAGACAGCTTATTCTTCGAGTAAAAGAAGAAGCCCAAACATTAGGGTTTAAAAATCTTTATCTTTTTGCTTTTGATCCTACCATTCCAGAATATTACAGTCGTCTTGGTTGGCGCACGATTGGCATGGATGAATTTAAAGGACATCCTGTCACCGTCATGGAGATAATATTGTGAAGATTAGACAATTGTTTGATGCGGATTGGAATATATGGAAAGAAATACGTTTAGAGGCTCTGGCCAACTCACCAGAAAGCTTTGGCTCTTCTTATGACGAGGAAGCGTTAATGTCCGATACTGATTTTCAAAATGGATTAAGTAAAGGATACGTATTAGGTGCCTTTGTTGATGATTTATTAGTGTCTTGTGCTGGATTCTATAAGCTTAATTCACTTAAAACCAAACACCGTGGTGTACTTTGGGGTATGTATACTCGTCTTGAATACAGAGGGAAAGGTATTGCAACAGCATTAATTCAGACCCTGATACAACATGCAAAAACCTGCGTTACTCAATTGCACTTAACCTGTGTTACGAGCAATTTTGTGGCCCGCGCTTTTTATCAAAAGCAAGGGTTTCGAATTTATGGTACTGAACCTAAAGCACTTAAAATTAATGATACCTTCTATGATGAATATTTAATGGTATTGGATTTTAAAGAGGAACCCATGAAAAAACTAGATACCTATCAGAGCCTGTGTACTGAAGTATATGATTTAAGTAAACCCAATGTGCCACAAGATGCGTACTCTTTTTACCGAAGCTATGCTGTAGAGGCTAAAGGCACCATTTTAGAGCCTATGTGTGGTACGGGTCGATTTTTATTGCCTTTGGCTGAAGAAGGATTTGATGTTCAGGGCTTTGATGCAAGTCAACCGATGCTTGAGCGACTGCATGCAAAAGCAAGGAGCAAAAATCTTAATCCAAAAGTCTGGTATGGTTTTATTGAAGATTTAAATCAATCTGAGAAGTACTCTTTGATTTTTATACCCAGTGGTTCATTTTGTCTCATTACTGAAAAGGCGGATATCCAAAAAGCCTTAAAAATCATTTATGAGCACCTAGAAGATAAAGGACTTTTTGTATTTGAAGTAGAAACACGCTATGCAGTTCCTAATGAATTAGGTATATGGAGAGGCTCAAGATGGCCCAAAGAAGATGGAACTCTCATCGTATTAAGTCAATTAGCCATGCTCAATGAAGAGGTTTGTTACTCTATCGGCAAATACGAGTTGATTGAAAACAACCGTGTGATTCAAACAGAGGTAGAGGAATATAAAATTCGCATTTATCAAAACTCTTCTTTCTTGCACAATTTGCTTACTGAGGTTGGTTTTAGCAATGTACGGATGGTTAAAGGATTTGACCGAAACGCGCCACCTGATGAAAAAGACGAAAGTATTGTTTTTGAATGCAGAAAATAATTGAGGTAATAAATGAAGATTCTATGTCCAGCACCACTGCAAAAAGGAGATATCGTAGGGCTTATTTCACCGTCGAGCCCTATTATGGAACAGGATATAGAAGCGGGAGTTCATTTATTAAAGTTGAATGGATTTAAGGTAAAGTATGCAAAGCATATGTTTGCATCAGAACGATTTTTAGCGGGAAAAGACAGTGAACGTGCCAATGATGTGATGGATTTCTTTAAAGATTCTGAAGTGAAAGCAATTATTGCAACCCGAGGCGGACAAGGTTCACAACGTATTTTACCTTTTTTAGACTATGAATTAATTAAGAGAAACCCAAAACAATTATTCGGGTTTAGTGATACCACCGCGTTGCAATTAGGCCTATTTAAAAACAGTGGCTTAGTAAGTTATACAGGATTTACTTTGACTATTCATTTGAGTACCCAGGTTAAAAAAACATTACTTTCTTCTTTATTAGGCCAAGAATACATAATTTCCAAAGGAATAAAGGTTCATGCAGGTGTTAGTCGAGGCCCTTTACTTGGTGGAAATTTAACTCTGATGACTAATTTAATGGGCACACCTTATCTGCCTAGTTTTAAAGAAAGTATTTTGTTGGTAGAAGACGTTGGTGTCGAGCCCTATAATATTGATGGCATGCTCTCCCAACTAGATTTAGCAGGAATTTTTGATGAAGTTTCTGGCGTTATTTTTGGTACATTTGAACACTGTAAAAGTAAGAACTCGCATCAGCATGATGGTACGGTAGAAGATGTAATCAATGAATGGGCTTCAAAATTAAAAGTACCTTGCATTAAAGAGTTTCCCTATGGGCACGGTAAGCAAAATTGCATTCTTCCAATTGGCAAAGTGGTTACTTTAGATGCAGATAATGCTTGCGTTACAATTCAAATTTAAAAAAAGAAATAACCACTACTGATGAGAACATTGTTTTAATAGAGGCATAAATGAATACACAAGAAATACCCAAAGAGTATCAACATATCTCTCCAGCAGGTGCTGAAGTTCGATTGCTGATGAATAATCATTTAGGTGGAATGGCTCACTGTACTTTGAAAGCAGGAACAATTTCCAAAGCAGTTCGTCATAAAACTGTATCTGAATTTTGGCATGTCCTTTCTGGTGACGGTGCAATTTGGCGTAAATTGAACGATGAAGAGAGTATTACGCCTTTAACACCTGGAGTCAGCATCGATATTCCCTTGGGAACACATTTTCAATATCGAAGTGATGCAGCAGATTTAGTGTTTATTTGCGTTACTATGCCACCTTGGTCAGGCAGTGATGAGGCAAGTTATGTGGAGCATGGTGCCTGGTCTCCTACAGTGGGATAAATTAAATGACTTTAAAGTTATCGTTTTTAGAAAATCCAAACCCTGATGATGTTCAAATATTAACAAATGGGATTAAGGCGTATGCCAAACAACAAAGAGGCTTCGAATCTTTAGATTTCTTTGCATGCTTTATTCGTGATGCAGACAATAGCATTGTGGGTGGTTGTAGTGGCGGAACACTCTATGGAGGTCTTCATGTCGATAATCTTTGGGTGAGTGAATCCATCAGACATCAAGGATGGGGAACAAAACTCATGCAAAAGGCATTGAAGTATGGTAGTGAGAAAGGCTGCGCTTTTGCAACAGTTAACACTATGGATTGGGAGGCAATAGAATTTTATAAAAAATTAGGGTTCAAACTTGAATTTGAGCGGCATGGATTTCAAAAAAATTCTATTTTTTATTTTTTGCGTAAAGAATTTCAAGAAACAACAGACATCGGGCTCTTAAATGGTGATTCAGTCTCCGGCTTAAGTCAAAGCCTAAAATCGCATGTATTAGAATCTGTAGTGAGAGAAGAGGCTGTCTCAATAAACAATGCACTCCATTTTAAATGGGGACAAGGTTGCGATGGATGGTGGTTAAAAAATGAGGGGCAGTTTAGTGTTATTTATGAAACGATGCCTGCTGGAAGTTGTGAGATAAAGCATTATCATCAGAAAACAGAACAATTTTTTTATTGTTTACAAGGACAATTGGTTATTGAGTTTGAAAATTATGAACAGGTGTTGCAGGAACAGGAAGGAATAACTATTAAAGCATGGGCAGCTCATAAAGTGAAAAACAGTTCCGGAAATTTGGTTTCTTTTTTGGTGATTTCATCTCCTAATCTATCCGGGGATAGAGTGAATCTGGAGTCCTAAAATGTCTGTTGAATTGATTATCCGCAAAGCAGTAATTGATGATGCTCAACATCTTCACCCTTTAATGGAGCAATTGGGCTATCCGCAATCGCCTGATGAGTTGCAAAGAAGACTTGAGCTATTTACTAATGAACTGCATTACGGTGTTCTTCTTGCGGAAATTGCTGGAAAAGTTGTTGGTTGGATTGCTTGGTCTAAGAGCTATCTTTTTGTTTCAGAAACAACAAGATTTCATATTGAAGGCCTTGTGGTCGACCAAGGATATCGTAATCAAGGAATAGGTAAAAAGCTTATGATTACTGTTGAGGAATTTGCCAGGCAGTTTAGTCCCTGTATCATTGATTTGACATCGGGACTTAGGCGAGCCAAAGAGGGCTCTCATGATTTTTACAAATCGCTTGGTTATCAGAATGAAGGTCATATGGCAAAACTGTATTTAAGGAAAGTGCTGTGAACATCAAAGAATTACAATCTGCTTTAAAAATTGAGACAGCAACATTAGATGATTATCCTATCATCCAAAATATGGCACGATTTTATGTATATGAACTCTCTCGTGACTGCGGTTTTATTTCAGAGGATTGGGCTTTGCCTCCCGATGGCCTTTATGAAAGCTTCGATTTTAAAAAATACTTTGAAGAGCCGACAAGAAAAGCCTTTCTGATTAAAGTAGGTAATGAATTAGCAGGTTTTGCCCTATTAAATCAAGAAGGAATTTACCCAGATACTATGTGGAATATGGGCGAGTTTTTCATTACTGCAAAGTTTCAAGGCAAAGGTTTAGGTTTTTTGGTTTCCTCTGAACTTTGGAACATGCATCCAGGCTTATGGGAAATTTCTGTGATTCCGGAAAATAAGCCAGCGCTTAACTTTTGGCGCAAAACTATTGCAAAAATTACAATGGGTAATTTCCAGGAAGAAATTAAAACAGTCAATTATGATCCACATCAGCCTCAGCGAGTTATTTTTCGTTTTGATAGTAATGTACAGAATGTAGGGGAACCTTTAGAAAGCAAGAAAGAATATCAAATCCAATTTGTTGATGAGCTTGATGAGACAACAGAAAACCGAATGACAAAGGGATTTGTTGCCTATGAGGCTCAGCATGGTATCGACGTCAATTATCGATGTTTTTCAGTGACTATTTCTTCTGCCCAAGGAGAAGTTTTTGGGGTGATTAATGCCTATACAGCATTTTCTGAAATTTATGTGGATGATATTTGGGTAGATAGCGCTTATCGTGGTAAAGGGTATGGTAAGCAGTTATTGCTTGCTCTAGAACATCATTTCAAAGGTCAGGGCTTTAATAATATCAATTTAGTGACTAGTGCATTTCAAGCGCCAGAATTTTATAAGAAATGCGGTTTTACAGCAGAATTTACGAGAATCAATAAAAAAAATCCCAAGTTAAGCAAAACATTTTTTGTTAAATTTTTTAATGAAGAGTTAGAAACACAAGGCATTCTTAAGGCGGTTCATAGTGAATAGAAGTCAGCTAGAAACAATCTGTAAAAAATTAAAGATAAACCAACCTTGTGACTTGCCTCAAAGAGTCTATGGCGGTCTTTTACATAAAATGTGGTATCTGGAGTGCAATGGCTCGCAGTTTGCTGTAAAACAACTCAATAGCAGGATCCAATTGACTGAAGAAGTTAAATCCCAATATGAATTGACAGAAGAGATAGCCTTCCTATTTTCCAAGCATACGATACCTGCAATCCATGCTCTAAAAATAGAAAATAATTATTTAATCCTTTCGGAAGATGAAGCTTTTCTTGTTTATCCTTGGATAGCAGCAAAAGCATTAAATAAAGACGCTATATCTGAGGTGCATGCACTTAAAATAGCTGCCTTTTTGGCAAAAATTCATTGTATTAATCTTAATGTCCCTGAACTAAGCACTCAAGAATTTGATATTCATACCAATGAAAAAATTAGTGTGTTAATAGACCAGTCAGCAAGCCAAAATTTGGTGTTTAAAGAGCAATTAAAAAGTAATCAACGAATTATAATTGAGCTTAATGAGCTCTATCAAAAAGTAATACCTATTTTACAAAGTAGTAGTGTAGTAACCCATGGCGATCTGGATCAAAAAAATGTTTTATGGGATAAAAATGATACTCCATTTCTCATCGATTGGGAGTCTGCGCGAAAACTTAATCCTACCTATGAAATAGTCAATTGTGCTCTTGATTGGAGTGGAATTACTACCCCATTTTTTCATAAATCTTTATTTATAAAAATGCTAAAAATATATGCATCATCTGGATTAACTATAAATCAGGATCATTTAGAGGCCGCCTTTTATGGTGTTCTTGGTAATTGGATCAATTGGCTGGTGTATAATATAGAGCGTTCTTTTAGCTCTGATAGCGAGCAGCAGAATATTGGTGTTGAACAGGTTCTTCAGGTTTTGCCTACTATTATTCAAGTCAAGGCGAGTATTACAGAATTAACTCAATTAGTAACACGTGAATTAAGAATAAACTGTTAACTTTATTCAACTTTGATTACCATATCGCACGAAATTAACTTAAGTTTCAAGGAATGCTTCATGATGAATACTAAAGCGCTATTTCCTCGTTTTGTTCCCATTCAATCGGATTTTACCCGCAATAGTGATATTGAACAGGTTGCAAAAATTATTAATGAATCTGATATACCGCTTCATCTTTTAGTTCATAATGCAGGAATGAAAAGCCCTCCACGTCCGTTAACTGAATATGATTGTGACAGTATTGACGCAGTGTTCCAGGTTAATTTATTAGCTCCCATGAAACTAACAGCACTTCTCGCGGTAGGGATGCCTGAGAAGTCTCGGATTTTATTTGTTACATCAAGGGCAGCCACTTTGAAACTTAAAGAAAGTTCAACATACTGTGCCAGTAAAGCAGGTTTGGATGAAGTAACGGCTATTGTGAGAAAAGAGTTAGCCGAGAAAAATATCGGTGTGTTTTGTGTTATTCCAGGGGAAGTGGATACAAGAATTCAAAAAATTTTAAGAGAAACAACTTCATTTCATTTGCATAAAATGTTTGATGAGGCTTATCAGTCCGGTCACTTAATAAGTCCAGAAACTTGCGGGGAATTCCTTAAATGGATTCTTTGCGGCTTATCTTTTGATGAATTTAAGCAAAGCAATATGCCAGTTTCTATCTATGAAGAATGGCATCATCCATTCTGGCTTAGAGATAAGAGTCAGCTACCTCCCTTTCCTTTCTAATTCATTTATGAATTTTTACGATCAGTTCCAATAAAAGATCAACTTCGGAAAATAGATGCTTCGTTTGTTCTGTTCTTTTTCAAGGTATATTTCTTTTATGGGGGATATGCCTTTACTCTTTCTTCAATTGTTTTCTCAAATAGATCCGATCATGTCCTTCTAGGTATTTGTTAATTGTTCCTAAATGCTGATAGCCTTGTTTTAAATAAAACCCTTCTGCCTGAAAAGAAAAAGTATCTAATGTTGATGCTGGAATCCCTCGTTTAATTGCTTCGACTTCAACGTTGCGTAATATCTCAGCACCAATACCAAGACCACGGTATTCTTCATTAACCCAGAGGACATCAACGTATATTGAGCTTTTATGAGCATATACAATAGCACCGCCAATAATAGTACCTTCGTTATCTTTCACATAGATTGAGTAACGCTCTGGTTTGGTTCCCGTAAAAGGAGCATTAAAATTTACTATCCCATCACGAATAATTTTATCTTGCTGTTCTAGTAGCTTGGGGTCTATAACAAGCTCTAGTTGGTAATTTGCGGCTTGATTCATGAGTTATATCTTCTAAAATTAGTTTGAATACAATAAATCATCGATAACTTCCATAGTAATTTCGGGTAGTTTTTGCGTTTGATCAATACTCTCTTGAATGGTTATAAGCGCTTTTTTAATGTCATCAGGTAACATCTCAGATGGTGCATTGTCGCCTGGCCAAGAAGCATCTCGAGTCGCTTTATCTGGCCAACGAGAATAGGCAAGCCACATACCATCGTTAGTTTTATGCAGGCAAGAACCTAACGCTCCGCGATATTGCACAAAATAGGAAGCGACCTGATGCCAGGCCTTTTGATACTCCATCTCAAGCCCAGGCTTAATAAAGGCTCGGTAAATAACAGCAAAACATTTTTTTGAAAGTCGTTTAAATTGTTCTAGTGCTTCTTCAGGTGTTAAATCTTGGTTCCCTAAAACCTCTTCTGCTTTGAATATGTTTATCCTTTTGGGAATTGAAAACTGGGAAGTAAAGTACATCTGATCAAGGCCTATTCCAAAAGCACAATGCTTATAACCGAGAACACGAAAGTAATTAATTGGTTGCTGGTTCTTATTAGCTAAGACGTAGTTTCTGAATTTGGGATTATAAAACCCATAAGTCATGTAATAATGAATACCTTGGCTTTCAAGATAGTGAACGATGTGAACCAAATTTTGGTGCAGTTTTTCAGGTGAATAAAGTTCAGTATACATCCCAGCTTTTTCAAACGTTGAGTGCTCATTCTCTGGATAAGGAGGATTCAGCGCCACAAAATCACCAGGTGTCGCGATCGAAATCACGTCCATAAAATCACCACTTCTGAATGAAACTTGATTTACATTAAGAAGGTTAGATACTCGGTCAATCTCACACAAGAACATTTCCAACGACAAATTTGCATGTTCAAGAAATCGATTGGCGTTTTTTCCTTCAAATAATTCACCTTCGCGATAGATAATATTCAGTTCTTTATCATAAAAAAGAATTCCTCCCCATGAATGATTGATGATAAAGGGGAGCAATAATGGTTTTTCCTCATCAGTTGTCTGGTTGTAATTCTCAATCACTTTAAGGAAAAAATCTTTCTTCGATAGGGAAACATCATATTTTTCTATTAACGCAGCATAAGAGGTTTTAACAAGCGTAGGATTGTCTCTAATTAATTGAAGTATATTAATCAGAACTTTATTGCTGTCATTGACAATATATTCTTCTGCAAGGCCAACCTCCATTGCAGCCAAGCTCCAAGAAGCAGAACCTGAAAAAGGCTCAATAGCTTTCTTGTATTTTTGGCCTTTATTATTCGCCAATAATACAGAGAAATGTTCATTCAACCAGCTGGTATCAGGGGACATATGTCCTGTTAAATCTGGAAGAGTGAGGTACCTATTTCCGAGGTAGTGGAGTGGTCCCCCATGATTTTGATTTAATTGAATAGTATTTGGGCTCATAATAACCACTATGCAGTAAATATAACTATGAAGCGGCACATCTTAACATGAAACAAACAATTTTTTTATTCTCTTGAATAAAATGACTATTGACCCTCACGTTGCGTGATAGCTTAGAATCATCAATTAAGGAGATGATGCTTATGAAATATTATCAAATTAAAGAAATCAGCCAAATGACCTCTCTTTCAATTCGGTCATTGCAATACTATGATGAAGTAGGTTTGTTAAAACCAACAAAGCGCTCTGATTCTGGCTATCGTTTGTATTCTGAAACTGATTTACTTATTTTACAACAAATTATCACCTTAAAATTCCTTGGATTCTCTTTATCTACTATTAAAGAAATCCTTGCGAATCCAAACTTTAATCTGGCCGCATCAATGAGCCTTCAAGCCCGCGAATTGAGTGAAAAGGCTAATAAAATAAATGAAGCAGCCTCTTTGTTAACGTATATTGCCAGTCAACTGGAAATAAACCAGCCAATCAATTGGCAAAGTAGTGCAAAAATTATTGAAATATTGGAGTTAAATACTATGAGCGATGCTGTATTAAAAAAATATCAATCCGTTAATGAATCAGAGTTAGGTAAAAAATCAGACTATGATTCCACCTATAATCCCAATCGACTCTATCCTATTCCCAGAGCAGGTAAGCGACAAGAAATTGGCATTGATCCTGCCCCCATCCTCCTTTTGTGGGTTTTGACTGCTGGAATCATTATGAAGTCTCTTGGCTCAACGAAAAAGGTAAACCGATGGTTGGGATTGGTGAAATTTTTTATGATTGTAACTCGCCCAAACTCATCGAATCCAAGTCATTAAAACTTTATTTTAATTCATTCAATAATACCAAAATAAAAAGTATTAGTGAGTTAGAAAATACAATAAAAAATGATTTAGAAGCACGTATAGAAGCTCCAGTTTCAGTTAAAATTTATCTTTTGGAACAAGCAAAACACTACGCTGTATCACAAATACCGAAAGGTGAGTGCATTGACCATCTCGATGTTGAATGCTCTGTCTATTTGGTTGAGCCATCATTTCTTAGTGTTCAAAACGAGTTAGTGGAAGAAAGATTGTATTCTAACCTATTAAAATCAAATTGCTTGGTGACTAATCAACCCGATTGGGGAAGCATACAAATTGCGTATAAAGGAAAAAAGATTAATCAAGAAGGCTTATTAAAATACCTTGTTTCCTTTAGAAATCATAACGAGTTTCATGAACAATGTATTGAACGGATTTTTGTGGATATTATGAACTGTTGCAAACCGGAAATATTATCAATCTATGGACGTTATACTCGGCGAGGAGGATTGGATATTAACCCCTATCGCTCCACAGAAAATAGTCCTTTTGGTAGAGAAAATATCCGGTTGGTCCGTCAATAATAGCGCTTTATTGTTCTATCCAAGCTCTTAATTTTCCAGCAAATCGGCCTTGTCGACACAGTGTTATTGATGCGATGGGGTCGATGCTTTTAATTAGGCGATACTCGCCCAACACCGCATGTATAGCCCAACATTGTTCAATAATTGCAATGATCTCAAGCAAATGCGCAGAGGACTCTATCGAGAGCCAGTTTTTAAAACAATCCTCCTGTAATTTCTTATATTGACTGCTTGGTAGTTTTAAATGTTCTGTTGCACGATACAAACAATTAACGAATGAGAAAAAAGGATGAGTAATAACAACTTCCCCTAAATCAATCAGCGTGGTTTGATGAGTATTGAGATTCACTAAGATATTTTTATCATGAAAATCGGCATGGCCAAAAGTATCAGGCACTTTGAAACTGGCTAATTGGTCACAAAGAATTTGTAATTTACTCTCTAAATTTTTTAATTGTTTTAATTCTTTTTGAGTTAATCCATCGCCAATTAATAACTCTTCTTCATTCATTAATTGGTTATAAAGTCTTGGCAATTGTTGCAGGCGCCAATCAGGGACGCCTAAATCAAGAAGGAGGTTTATTTTATCTGCTGAGTCTATCTGCAGCTTTGTGTAATGATGAATGGCATCAATTAAAAGGTTAGGTCTAAATTCCTGTTTAAAGACATCATGTAAAGGAATGCCAGCATCTTGCATTAAAAAACAGTTTAGTTCCTGATTATGAGCCAAGATTTGCGGAACAGGAGCATTGAATTGTTGCTGCAATAGCTGAATGACGTTGGTTTCTAATGACAATGCAGAAGGAACCTTCTTCAAATAAACCAATCCAAAGTTCGTTTGAAAGCGACACACTTCTGACCAAGCTGTATCGAGAATTATTTCGGGCTTGGTGGGTTCAATTTGAAATCCTAAATTGTTTAAGGCACTAAGTGCCCATTCTATGTGAGGATTCTTCATGATAGTTTCCTATGATCCTCGATCACTTCATGAATTGTGCGCAATGCTCTTTTTGCTTCAAAATTCATCTCTGTTTGTTGATTCACAAGGTACATCATTGATTTCCATAAAGCCCAGGCACGTCCTCGTTCCCAAGTCTTTGAGTCAAGTTCTAGTGTTTCTAAAAAAATGCTCCGACTTTTTCCTTCAAATAGTGTCCAGGCAATAGCAAGATCGCAAGCAGGATCGCCGATTGCGAGTTGGCCAAAATCGATAACCGCACTTAATTTTCCTTGAGAAAGCAATAAATTGCCAACACTCACATCACCATGGACCCATACTGGTGGATTTTGCCATGAGGTGGAGAGTGCTTTTTCCCAAACTTGTGTTGCAGAATGAAAATCTATATTGTCCTTCAAATTTTCGATGGCTTTGTGTGTCTCTGAATCATAAACTGCTAAATCACCACCACGATAAAAACTCTGGGGCCCAGCAAGAGGACCGCCTATTGAATTGATGCTCTGGAGCGCTTTAAGAAATAGAGCTAAATCATGTGCAAATTCAGGTAAATCATTAATGGGAGTAACCGCTGCTGTTTCTCCAGGAAGCCAATGATTAATGGACCACTTCCAAGGATACAGGGTACTGGGTTTTCCCATCGCAAGCGGTGCGGGTATCGGAAGAGGAAGATGTGGGGCCAATTGGGGTAACCATGCTTGCTCTTTTTCCACTTGTCCTGCGTATTCGGCGCTGCTTGGCATACGAATGAGCATTTCTGTACCTAGGTGAAAGGTTCTATTGTCCCAACCGCTATTGTTTACAGCTTGAATAGGCAGATGACTCCACTGTGGAAATTGCTGAGCAATGAGCTCGCGCACTAAGCTTTCAGTAATATTCATGGGTTGTGTATTTGTCATTGGTACACCATAAAATCGATATTCTACTTCATCAAGCAACTTGCCTGATTCACTTGTTTTGATGTATTCATCTTGAATGATGCCACCCATTTTTTCGGCAAGTTTGCGACTTGGGATATTATGTCTTACAACTGGATATTTTAGATAATCATAAACAAGATTAGTTTCAGCCCATGTTTTTAATAAATTAATTGTTTCAAAACCATAGTGAAATCCATGAGCACTTTTCTTTAACCAAATACCTAATTCGGGTGTTTTCGTATTCGCTTGGTGCAGGCAGGCATATCCTAAAAAAGCTTGGTTTTCTTCGTTTAAAATGACTAATGCGATTTCAGTGCCTTCCTGCATTTTGATTTGTTGTTCAGAAATATGCTGGTTAATTTCTTCTTGAGTTTTCGGAGCACTTGGCCACATATGTTCTGTAATTTCAGCGGTAAATTCTTTGCACAACTCTTCGGCATAGTTTAGTGAAATAGGGATTAACTGAAGTCGTTCGGATTTCAGGGCGAGATGCAGATAGTTGGGCATAGAATATTTACTCATAGAAATTGTTAGCAATGTTTTGCTTGTTATCTTATCAATCAGTGTACTCTCAAGTGAATGCTTGGAAGAAAAAAATACTGCTATTTTTCCCAAAATTAATTTTTCTGTTAGATTAGAATAATAATCCTATACTCAATACTCACGTAGTTCTACGTATTGATGCATCTTATGGTCTATTTGTATAATTATTACATCATTTAGTTTTAGGAGATAGTAAGAATGAATCAACCTCAACGAATTTTTATTGTTGGTCATCATGGTGCGGGTAAAGGATTATTAGCAAAGTCTGTGTCTCAATCATTAGGGTGGCGATTTGTCGATGCGGATTTGGGGTTAGAGTTCCATGTTGGACGACATGTGTGGGAAATACTTGGAGGCCCTGGGAGTGATGCTTTTTATGAATGTCAGTTTGATATATTAACTTCCCTTTGCACCCAAGAGCATATCATTGTGACAACGGATTCCAGCGTTGTTTTGTCATTAAAAAATCGTCAGTTATTGCACGATGAAATGACTGTATTTTTGGATGTGAGTACTCCGGTCCAAATCGATCGTACTGCACGCAATACTACAAGTTTATTGCCTATACCAAGTTTGAGCGATTTTTTTGAGCAACTACATGATGAGCGAGATAATTTATATAAAGAGGTTGCTACACTCACTATGCATGGTGATGATGGGAAATTAGAGGAGCATACACGTTGTATTGTGACGGCTGTGGTGGGGAATGAAGAAATGTTACCCCAAAAAAACCTAACATCAATTTTGGAGAAAAAAGATTTTACTTTATACCATAAGGAATTTCACACGAAAGTTGAGCTAACTGAACAACAAGCCATATACCTGAAGTTGTTGGCACAAGGAAAAACAGCTAAAGAAATTGCGCGTGAAACTCATGTTTCTTACAGAACAGTTGAAGGAATGATTGCTAAATTGATGGAGTCCTTAGGATGTTCTTCCAGTAAAGAACTAATTGCTTTATTTCATGAACAACCATGATTCTAAATGCATTCGATTGGCTTAGCTAATAAATAACTTTTTCGCGTTATTGGCATCAATCGTTCAATGGCGTAGCGCAGCATGGTTCTTGGCATTCGATAAGCATGGCTATCTAAAAATTCGATGAGGATAGCTTGGTTACGTTTTCCTACTTCTCGTAACATCCAGCCTACGGCCTTATGAATTAAATCATGATCGTCGCATAGCAGTTTTTCTGCAAGTTTAAGAGTGCAATCAAAATGATTATTTCGAATAAAATACCAAGTGGCGACAATGGCGATACGTTTTTCCCAAAGGTTAGTGCTTTCTGCAAGGGTGAAGAGGAGTGTTTTGTCCTTATCTAATAAATGCGCCCCAACAATCCAATGGGCTGAAGCGTCAACCAAATTCCAGTTATTAATCTGATTGATATGAGTTAAATAAAATTGAAAAATCGTTTGCTTGAGGTCTATATCTCCTTTTTGATAATGAGTTACTAACATTAATAGCGCTAATAAGCGTTCTTCATTAATAGATGAATACAACAACTCTTGTAACAAAGAAAAGGGTAATACGGTTTGATAACGTTTGGCGACTTTTCTTAATTCAGGGACGCTTACACCTATAAATTGGTCATGCTCTGCATAATCTCCCGGCCCCGTTTTATAATAGATTGTTTTTGGCTGCGAATAAGGCTTTTTAAGTAACTCGAGCTCGCTTCTAAGTGTTTTGAGTGACTCCATCATTTCGGTTTTATTTAGAGTTGTTGTCATAGTTAATATCTTATGTTAGTTATTTTATGCCTATGTATACTGCACTTTCATGAGGCGTTTTATAGAGCTCAAAATCAGTGAGGTAGATTCTTTCGTATTTTGGCTTTTCATTAAAATAGCTCCAAATAGTTTGCCAGGCATTAATGATTGCTGAGGGATTAGGCCCAATTGCTTTAAAAACCAGATAGTTGCCCGCGTTTATAGTGACTCTATCCAAGTGCGTAGCTTTGGATTCATTCACAATTCCTATCCCAGCAGTAACTGTATAGTACCCTGATGAGTCGGACTCATAATGGTGATACACGCCATAAACGGGGCTATCTTGTTGTGTTTTGATTTTTGAATCAAGAAATTGCTCCCAAAGATGAGGTATTCGTGCAGTTTTGGGATTAAAATCCTCTTCATTTTTTGTTCTTACACTCATTCCAGTTACTTTAAATTCTTGAATCTGGGTCAATTGGGGTATAATAACAGTCATATAAGGCTCCAAAGTAGAAGTTTTTAATTAATATAAGCCTGCATGGCATTGGCAATGATGCGTTTATCCGCTTCACTGATTTTTAATAGGCCAAAACGAAATGGGTATCCCCAATTCTTGGTATTTTTTGTCAATTCGAGCGATTCAATAAGCGTGTGTATCGAAACATCAATCTTTTTATTGGCCCAAAGTACATTTCGTCGAAATGGATGAAAACCATTACCCATATCCACTTGATAGGGCTCACCTGGTAGAACGATTCTAATTGCCGTAAATGCTTGCAGTTTTTCAATGCCTTTAAAGTGCAGCGTCGGCGAGTAATAAATGATGCAATCGTCCGCTTTTATTCTCTTTAGAGGTGCAAGTTTACCGTAGCAAACTTGCATAAACCCTCCTTCCACTCCAATTTGCACGTGGGACGCGCAGGCGACAGCCAGCCAGTTTTGGTTCATGATCCGTTCTTTGAAAAAAAGCGAATTCGATGACCATCTGGGTCGCAGGTTACAAACGTATAACCAAAATCCATCGGTGTTGGTTCTTGTATCATTTTAAAATTCTTAGTTTGATAATTTCTAAAAAGTTCATCAACGGCTTGCTCATCGGGAACCAAAATAGCGAGTTCGCTACCGCCACCTAATGCAGTTGGTGCAGGTAACGCAGAATTTTGAGACCATAATCCCAATCGCAAACCGGATTTTAATAAAAACATGGCGTAATCAGGCTCAGTGTGGATAGGCTGAGCATTGAGCAATTCTGAGTAAAAATGAGTACTGTTTTCTATATTGCTCACATAAAATAGAACTAAATTGGGGTCGAATGTCATGATTTTTCCTGTTTTTTATTTCGCTAAATTCATTGGAGAATATAAAACATACGGATGACAGTTTTTGTCAGCATCATTCAATAGGATTGGGGAATGTTATGTAGGGTGCGCCACTTCTTTAAAAGGGATTGTCGGCGTTCGGAATATTTTTGTTCTTTAATGGATAATTGAATAATTCTATCGGTTCTGAAGTGACGGAAGTCCTGCCTTAGTTCACACCAACCCACCATGAGATGCACTTCATCAAAAAAGCCGAGCGCGATAGGCCAGAGTATTCGTGTCGAATGATTGTTTTGGAGATCTTGATATTCTAATTCGATTTTTCGTTCTAAACGTATCGCTTTGCGAATGAGAATAAGATCACTATCTTTACTTTCGGCACATTTTCCTGGGGGAACTAAGAGTCCTGAAGTTTCTAGTTGGTGTTTTAATTCAGTAGGAAGGACTGCTGAAATTTTTGCAAGCACATTTTGAGCTGCGATTTTAAGTTGAGTATCCGCTCGTTGTGCAACCCAACTTGACCCTAGCACCATTGCCTCAATTTCATCATCTGAAAACATCAAAGGAGGCAACATAAAACCAGATTTAAGCACATAACCAACACCGGGCTCACCTTCAATGGGCGCGCCTAAGGATTGTAAGGTTATTATATCTCGGTACAGAGTGCGTAGGCTTACGCCTAATTCTTCTGAAAGTTTTTTGCCACTCACGGGTAATCGGTGACGTCGTAATAATTGAATTAAATCAAACAAACGTTCAGTTCGGGACAAGATACTGCTGCCAAATTATGCCAGTAGTATATCATGAATACTTATAGAACTAATAAGCTGCTTATTATGATTATTTCTAATAGTAACTTAATTTTTGGGACTAATGGATGCCTTCAAGAAGTGCTTTAAAACCACCTGCTATCGGACTAGGTTGATTGGGATAATAGGCCTTGTAGGCCTGGCGATCCACACTGAGCATAAACTGGTTAGATGCGAGTATATTCCAAAATAGCCGGATCTGTTTGGCAACAATGAATGCATTTAACAGTTGTTTTTCTGTCGCTAATCCTAGCCAATTTTCGAAGCAAGCATCTTGAAATTTCAGGTAGGTTGAATCACCTTCTGTTACTCCATGGTGAGTAATCGATTGTTCTAAACAGGTCTGTAACGAAAAAAATGGATGAAGGATAGCGGTCTCGCCCCAATCAACAAAAGTCATTCTTTTAGTAATTGGATCAAGAAGAACATTTTTATCATGAAAATCGTGATAACCAATGGTTTCAGGAATCTTAAAGCTTGCTAATAATTTGCACTGTGCTGAAAATTTCGGGCTTAGGGCGTGTAGTGTTTGTAATTCTTTATCGGTGAGTCCCTCTGCTTTTAAAAAAGTAGTTTGCTTTAAGATGTGATCATAAAGAAAGGGTAATTGATTTAATCGCCAATCGGGTACACCAAGTTTGAGAAACGTAGCGATACACTCTTCAGATCTGCGTTGAATTGTGGCATATTGTTTTATTGCTTGGCATAATAGCTCTGGCTTGAAGTTGGTTTTAAGCGTTTGACGCAAAGAAATACCCGCATCCCTCATTAGAAAACAATGTAAATCCTCATTAATTTCAATTATATCGGGCACATTGGCATGGAATTGGGATGACAATACTCGAATGATTTTGGGCTCATTAGATAGAAAAAAAGATGGTGGTGTTTGTTTTAAATAAAAATTCTCTGTTGATGTTGCAAATCGGATCACATGAGACCACGGTGTTGACAATACAATTTCTGGCGAGCGCTCTATTGAGTAGCCATTAGAAACCAGGTAATCGGTTCCCCATTTGAAAAGTGGTAGTAGATTATTCATTTTTGGAAGTTAAAATGCATAAAAAATGACGAGAAAAATATAAGTCTTACTTAACATAAAAAACTTCCCTTTAAATAGTTACCCAGAGAATATTATACATAAAAAAGCGAGTCTCAATAGAATAGTAAAAGCAGGATAAAATAATGGAACAGCAAGATGATTTACCTATATCCGGGGTATAAACAAAAGGATAATGGATTAATTCTTAGTTTGCTTATTCAACCCGGCGCCAAATGCAATCAAGTAGTAGGTGCTGTTGGAGGGGAACTCAAGATAAAAATCGCGGCACCTTCTATTGAAGATAAAGCCAACATGGAATTAGTGCGATACCTGTCTGTCTTATTCAAAGTCCCTAAAAGTCAAATTTAAATAAAGAGAGGCCTTCAGTCTCGACACAAGATCATTGAAGTCATTGGTTGTGGTGTTGATGCTCTCCAGTGGTGTAAAATTTAAAGAATGATTTTAAATAATGAGCCTAAATGCTGGATACAACAATAATTGAGAGCAATTGGCGCTCTCGTGGCTTTAGTTTTGAGCTTTGGGAAGATCCCCCAGGTCAAATTTGGAAGGATTTTAACCATGGGCAATAAAACGTTAAAACCTGCTATTGGAGAAGAAGTATTGATTCCAGCAGGAGTAGATCATACGGTTCAAACCAGTTCCACCACAGGGAGCCGTTGGTATTATGGTTACAAAGTAAGAAGGTAAGGAAATGACACAAAAGAAAATATCATTAGAAAATGATGCTGTTCTGCAATTCATTGTTGATGAATTAATATCTTTACATCATTGCCATACAATTATTTTATATGGCTCGCGCGCACGAGGAGACTTCACAGTAACCAGTGATTATGATGTTGCAGGGATTAGGGAAAAAGGAGATAAGCAACGAATTGCACGCTTTGATGAAGCACATCAAGTTTATCATGATATTTTTGTTTATCCAGAGAATGCTTTTGATTCAATTTCTGATGAACATTTATGTATGTCAGATGGCATCGTTGTTGTTGAAAAAGCTTATTTTGGCACAGAGTTATTAAAAAAACTCTCTGCTTTTTTAATATTGCCTGAGTCCCTCCCTCCTGATGAAATTACAGCACGTAGAGTGTGGTATCAAAAAATGCTGGCAAGGGCGTATACTAGAGATTTAGAAGGGAAATATCGCCATATTTGGTCAATCTTCACAATTCTAGAGGATTATTTTGTATTCAAAGAATTGCGTTATCAAGGTCCAAAAAAAGCATTCAAGTATTTAGAAACACACGATCCAGAGACTTTATCATTATTTGATGAGGCCATAACGAATATCGATAATTTGAATGCCTTAAATAGGCTAATTACAAGAGTTATAAAGAGTGACAAAACGTAGGATAATTATGCCAGAATTAGATATTGAAATTATCAAAGATAATCCAGAGTATTTCTTGTGAAAAGGCATCTATTATTCTTATTTAGAGTGCATAGTAATGAAATTTAATATTTATATTAAAATTTTGACTGCGTTCTTCGTGATTTTTTTAATTCTTGTTTTGGCATTTTTTAAATATTTAAAGTCAGTTGAGACAAAGATAATTGTTAATGCAGGACAAACGATGTCACAAGGACTTTTAATTAGTTTAGAAAAAGAGTTAATTAATAATCCGAAATCAAACTGGGATGCAATAATAAAGAAAAAAACAGATAATCTTATTCATCTTATAGTAATCGACAGTCTAAAACTCACCCTGAAGCAGAATAATCAATTAAATAATGGTGAAATCATTTTTTTATCAGGTACAACCTATCAATTTCTAAACGAGGTAATTGTAGAACATACTGCGTATAAAAAAATTGGTAATACCCCGTATGCATTAGCTTACAATTTTTCAGATCCTGGCGAAATTATTTTTAATTATATGAATCCTGTTTTAATACAAATCGTTCAACATTTATTATCAAAATCAAAAAATACATGGAGTAATGAACTATTACAGTTAGAAAAAATATATGGTTTTCCTCTTCATGTTTATAAAACTAAAAGTAAACACTTACCAGGTAATATAATTAATTCTTTATCAACAAAGCGTTTAGTATTTGAAACCAATAAAAACTCGTCACAAATTGTTATTCTCTATTATAGTTTTAGTGGTGGAATACTCAAAATTGGCCCACTAAGCTATCTGCCCGTTATGGCAAGAATCAGTGATGTTATGTATTATTTTATAGGGACTTTCTTTTTTTTATCCCTTTGTCTTATTGCCTTTTTTTCATTGCTTTTTGTTAGAAATATGAAAAAGGTGTATCAGATAACTAAAAATTTCAGTCAAGGGAACTTTGATTTTCATCGGAAAATAGGTACCACCTCTATTTTGTATGGGCTGTATGTAAATATCATCCACATGGGTGAGCAATTAAAAGAACTGATTGAATCACATAAACAATTGTGCCGGTTTGTCGCGCATGAAATTAGGACCCCTTTGTCAACCATACAAATGGCGACGGATAGTATCAAAAGGAAAAATGCTGAAGATGTATTACTCAATAAACAGCTAAACAGCATACAAGAAGATATTGCAGATATGAATCGCCTCGTCAGCACTTTTTTGATTTACTCAAAAATGCATTCAAACGAATTGAAATTAAAACAGTCTGAGACCGATATAATAGTATGGTTAAGAAAGCTATTAGAGTCTTATTCTTCATCGACATTTGAAATTACATTTCATACTAATGAGTTAAATTCTTTGAAAGCATACATAGATGAAAATAATTTAAAACATGCTGTTACCAATTTGATTACAAATGCTATGAAATTTGCAGAGCACACTATTTCTTTAACCATTTCGCTGGATAATAGTCATATTTTAATTCACGTAGACGATGATGGCTCAGGCTTGCCGGATGATGGTGCGGATGACATTTTTTCTGAATATACAATTGCCGAAAACTCCGGAATTGGAGATAAACATATTGGGTTAGGATTAGCTATTGTTAAAAAAGTTGTTAATCTCCACGGAGGAAAGGTCATGGCTACACAATCACCGATATTAAAAGGTGCTCGATTCACCATAGTACTTCCAAGATATTCTTAGCGATTAAGATTTTAGTTTTGGAAGTTGGCCCCAACTTTAGCATCTTTTGAAGTATCGATCTCTTGTTTCATCTCAACCAGTGCGTCCATAACCGCTGTTAACTGGAGTTTTGCATTTTCAAAACGTTTAGGGATGAATTCATCTTCCTCGCCATCAACCACTTCTCCAGTTCCAATACCTTTTTCAAGAGCACTGATAACCATACTAAGCTCTGATTCAAACGCCGATAATAGTTCATTATTCCCCTTTGCAGATTGCAAGATTCCATGCAATTTTTCCACTACATCTCCAGGAATATAAAGAGTGCCTTCACTACATTTGCTATATTCACGTTTCGCAATAGGTAATGAAAGTAGTTCATCAGCCTTGTGTTGACTCATCTGAAATATTTGTCTAACAGATTGTTTTAGTTCTAAGGGAGTTGGTGGCGAATTGCTAGATTTCAAAGATGCGAGAAGCTTATCACTAGCAGTCACTCGTCCATCTTTGCTATGTTCTTGCGCTGTCTCGATAGGAGTCTGTCCTTTTTCATTTCGCACTTCAAGACTAGCACCACACTCTATTAACTTTTTAATGAGATGTAAGGGCTCTTTTCTATAATTATAAAAATTCTGTACCGCATAGTGCAAAGCCGTCATGCTTTTTTTATCAGTACTATTAATATCAGCGCCATGTTTTAATAATAAAGCAATGACGCCATCATTACTTGGGCCACCAATAAGGACTTTTCCACAACTTACCATTGCCAGGTTTAACAAAGCTTTATTAGCTAGAATTGACTCGAGCAAGTCTTCATGA
Source organism: Legionella sp. PC997 (assembly GCF_014109825.1). Lineage (NCBI taxonomy): Bacteria > Pseudomonadati > Pseudomonadota > Gammaproteobacteria > Legionellales > Legionellaceae > Legionella > Legionella sp. PC997. The sequence goes on along the minus strand of NZ_CP059577.1, from coordinate 85,696 downwards.
CCTTTAAATACAGAAGGTTCTTTTAAACCTAAGAGAAGTTCTAGTACATCTCTATGTGTCAGTTGTTCTATAGGATCCGCCCGACCTAAGATATCACGGACACGGTTTAAATAATTTTCTTGTTCTTTACCTAATATTTGGTTTTCCTGTTCAACAAACTTTGCAACATCTTCTCCTTCAAATCGCAATTCTGGAAAACTATCAATTTTCTTTAAATCTTGAATGCTTAGAATATCTCGATTTAAAGCGATTTTTGCTATCAGTTCATCGGCTTCGTCTTTACCTAGAATTGCACGGGCATATTCTAGGGTGTTAACTTTTAATTCTTTAGCTGTTTGTGTTGAGGCAAATAAAGATTTTCGAACGGCAACTTGATATTCACCATGATGAAAAATAACACTGTTTCCAGCCTTCCAAATATTTCCTGCCATCGATGTGATAGGGGATGCCGGCGAAAGGGATCGGAAGCCGGTCTGTACATCTTGCGCATCCCATGGTCCAGTTCCACCAAACGTGATTTCTGGATGTTTCACTGACACTCTTTCTAAAAATGTTTTTTCCTGTGAGTTTGCTGCAGCATTAAGTTGATTGTCTGTATTACAACCTTCTAAAGTCACAAAAACTTCACCATGATGTGCGGGCAATGCTCGTTTAAAACCATGTAATAAATTATCAAAATTATCATCATATAACTGCTCACTTGGGCCATGGCAATTACCCATACCATATTCGCCACCACCAGCATGGCCCATAATAAATAATTTTGGGTTTTTCTCAAATATATTGTCTAGTTCTTCCGGTAAGTCTCGTTTGAGTTCATCCAAACTACTATAGATTTTTGGGGATTTATCACACTGATCGAAAAAATAATACTTCAAATCAGGGCCTTCTAAATAGACGCCAATTGGAACAAATTGCTTGAACCGTTGTTTTAAGTGAGGATTTATCACCACACCCCTCTGATTTTCAGGCAGTGGATGATCTGGATCTGGTTTATATATTAAGATTTCTATTGCAGCGTCTTTCATGGCTCATCTCGACTATTACTTAAAATAATAGGTTGATTTTATCAAAAACACTCGGCTCATATGTATATATATTGTACAAGCGTTCTAAAATGATACTTTTGTCGAGGGTAAATGATTATAGATTTGCGATATATTGGGTGAAGCTTTCATAACTGGACGAAAAATCCCAAGGTCGAGGCAAAAGAATTTTTCACTATTTTTGATAAGTCTTACATAAGATTGGTGGCTGAGATCTATATTTATTCCCAAGCCGCTGATACAAATATATATCCTTTTTTATGAATTGTTTTTATACGATAGGGCTTTTTATTATTATCATTCAATGCCTTTCTTAAACGTGATATTTTTAAATCGATACCTCTATCAACCCCATCATATTCATGCCCAGAAAGAGCATACATAATGCTATCTCGACTCAGCAACCTATCATGGTTCTTAACCAACAAAGCAAGCATTTCAAAATCACTGGTACTTATTGAAATTTCTTCATCAAAGAGCTGAACACTCTTAGTACTAAAATTGATAGAAAAATTGCCAAAGTGAAATTGATTTTGATTATTAACTAAATTGGGTCGACGTAACAATGCCTCTATTCTTGCTTTCAAAACCTCGTCTGCAACAGGTTTAGTTAAGTAGTCATCTGCTCCTAAATTTAAAGAGGATACTTCACTTTCAATATCATTAATTGCTGTTAGCATGAGTATTTTCCCCAAATACTCATCTCTAATGGTATGGCATATTTGATCTCCATTCATGCCAGGAAGCATTATATCTAATATTACTAGGCAAGGTTGCTCACGAATGATGCGATAGACCGATCTATCACCACGTTTTTCAATAGAAACATCATAACCTGCTTCTTGTAAGCTTTCTTTGAGGTAATTTGCTAACTTAACGTTATCTTCTACAAGCAATATTGATTTATCTTTCATTCGTTCTGTCTAAGCCTCTTTAAATAAGAAAACTCTCTAAACAAATTTAGTCTGAATTGATTTTTAAGTTCAGTGTTACATAGATATCAGTAGGTAAGCAAACACACGGCGCATCCGTACATTTTATATACAATTGATCTGTTTTAACTCGATATAATGATAGCTAATGGGCGAATCTGTGGAGATAAATTATGAGCGCTTATGTTAAAAATTTTGATGAACATAAAGAAATCAAATCTTCACGTGACATTTGCAAATCATTAAAACCTGTTCCCACAGCGTATATGGACAATAAACATTGTGAGCATTGCTATCCCGAAAAACGTTCTCATTTTCGAAGAAAATTTTTTAATTTATTCCATTATTTTATATTCAATCCATTTATCTATCTTTTATCTAAACTCTTTCTCCTATCAGAGCAGGATTTTTTACGATTCAATAACCTATTAAATCAGTTGGTCATTAATATTTTCCAAAAAATAAAACTATATACCAAGACTCAGACCATTGATAGGAAACAATTCAATAACAGTGTCCTTGCATTTTGGGATGAAGCACAAAAAAGAGGGCTAGAGCTGTATAATTTTAAGGAATCTAACTTGCATACTCTGTATTTTAAGTTGGTCTACAATAGGAAAAAATATTATTTCATACAGACTCCAATCTCTCTTATTTCTCAAAAAAATACACGCTTTGATGAGGATACTAAATATGATAATAAATGGAGCCTCAAGAAAAAATTATTAGATAGCCAAATTCCCTGCCCCTTAGGGAGGGTTTTTATTTCCAGCAAAAACGCCTACAACTATGGTATCTCATTGGGATTTCCTCTTGTGGTTAAGCCACTATCTGAATCTCTAAGTATTCATACTTCATGTACTATTCAAACTCCAAATGAATTAAAAGAAGCGATAAAAATAGTAAAGCAGGTTGATTTTCGCGTGCTGGTTGAAAAACACATTCCTGGTGATGTTTATCGGTCATTAATTATTAATGATTCATTAATCGCTTGTGTGAGACGACAACCTGAGAGCATTGTTGGCGATGGTGTAACTACACTTCAAGAGTTAATTGATAAAAAAAATAAAGTTACGTGGAAAGAAGGACATGGTGAATATCCCTACAAAATTACTCGAAATAGCAACTTAATGAAAATTTTGGCAGCCCAAGGAGTTGCTCTTAATACGGTAATAAACAAAGGACAACAAATCTTTATTGCCAAAAAAGTTACTATGAGTAGTGGTGCAAAAATCAGTACTGTTATCGACCTGATACATCCTGAGAATAAACTGTTATTGGAAAAAGTACATAAAATACTCAATATACCGCTTACAGGTCTTGATTTTATTTGTCAGGACATTTCTCTTCCATGGCATAAGCAACAATTTGGAATTATTGAAAATAATAGCTTCCCTTACATTGAATTACATCTCAATCCATCTGATGGGAAAGGAATTAATGTAGCAGGTAAAATTTGGGATTATGTACTCGATGTTTTAAGTCGAAGAAACGAGCAACCCAATTAATGTACATTATATATACAATTGGGTTTTTTTAACTCGGTATAATAACAGATAAGTAAATCTTTATTCGGATGAAACCATTATGAACTTGCACTGGAGTATTCTCATGAAAAAAGACAAAGAACAACATCAGCCTGTCCTTGAATCCATAACGGCAGATGAACCCAAAACCTCCTCTATAGCATTAGCTTTACAACAATTTAGAAAGGAAGCAGAAAAAAAAGAGGCTGCTGAGGAAGGTGCAAAAGTACGCTGCGGGACTTGTTTTAAAGAAATCGCACCTAAGCGCCTTTGTTCCGGACATGGCGCAGGTGGTAGCGGAGGTGATAGTGCCACCTCTGATAAGAAGACATCTGAGGAAAAAGCGAGTCCTGGTGAAGTTAAATTCCTAACTAAACCTGGCAAAGCAGTTGGGTCTGAAGATGAATTGGTAGGCGTGTTTGGTTCAGAAGAACTTGATTTAGAGTCTGGTTTTGACCCAGAAATAATTGCGGAATTGATCGCCAAAGGATTATTGCTGGTTGATAGTGATCGCGTATCAATGACTCTTTCAATTAAATTACAATGTGAACCTAGTAAATTAACTGAAGAACAAAGAGAAGAATTAAAAAAATTCATGGAAGCGATTATAAAAGAATTCAATGAATTTAAAGAAGAAAATCATCTTTCTGATGATTGCATACAAATCCTTCAAGATGAGGAGGGAAGCATATGTTCTCTTCGCATTACCATGCCCACATTAGCTTTATACGATGCATTTATTCAACAGCTAGCAAATAATTTAGTGCCCGTACCCAGTCCGAAAGCACAAGAAAGAGATGAGGTAACGAAAGAGCAAGGCCTTACTGCAAGTCCACTTTCAAGAGAACCAAGACCGTCTAATAAAAATCAACTCTCCAAACAAGAAGCTAATGAGGAGATACATAATACATCTGAGGATGGGGAACAAGAAATTTTTAACCCATCTCCTTTTAATATGAAGCCATGGTAATAGAAGTAGGTGTTTATTGATTTTTGAAAAGAACTTTAATTTCAAGGCCCCATTTTATTTCCAATAAGACAATTACGTAATTGGGAAATACCATTTCATGCTTTCTCAAGACTGAGCCCTTAAGTTTCGATATCTACAAGATCATTGAGGTCATTGGTTGCGTGTTAAACTGATACAGTGGATAGTTGATTTATAACGGATATTTCTTTTTATGGTTTTCTTATTTATCTGATTGAATGGTGTAGCTTTTTAGGCTATGATTGAAGCTTAGTTGGCTTCAACATAAAAATCATGTTTGATACTTCAATATTGTTTTCTGAATATCGGCGGCGTGTGCTGGCACTTTTATTGCTGCATCCTGATGAGCGTTATCATGTCCGAGAGATTGCGCGGTTAACGAATACCACAGCGGGTACACTTCATCGAGAACTATCCAAACTTGCTAAATCCAAAGTACTTCTGCGCGAGCAGAGCGGTAATCAAGTTTATTACCAAGCAAATCGAAATTTTCCTATTTATACGGAGCTTTCAAGCATTTTAAAGAAAACGTCTGGTTTGGTGGATGTGTTGTTTGATTTTTTAACTCCATTAGCTGAAAAAATTGAAGTAGCTTTTGTTTTTGGCTCGGTGGCCAAAGGAACCGAAAACCTTGGAAGTGATATTGATGTGCTTATTATTGGTGAGGTTGATTTTACAGAAGCAGTTGCAGCTCTTTATGCTGCCCAAGCGAGTTTAGGGAGAGAAATTAACCCCAAAATATATTCCAGGGAACAATGGAAGTCATCTTTACAAAAACAAGATCTTTTCATTCAGGAGGTTTTAAATAATCCCAAGCTATTTATTATGGGAGCTGAACATGACCTTGGATAATTTAATTGGCATCAGCCTGGAAAAAATACCACCTCACCCAGATACCATAAATCGGCTTTTGCATGCTGCTGAACGTAATATTGTGGATTCAAAAATTGACTTGGTTAGCGCGGAGAATCGCTTTGATGCTGCCTATAAAGCAATTATGCAAATAGCAAATGCAGCACTTCAATCTCATGGATATCGAACCTTGACTTCTAAACCAGGACATCATCAAACGATGATTCAGTTATTGCCTCAGACTTTAGGTATTGATAAAAAAACAGTGATTATATTGGATGCTATGCGTAAACAACGCAATATTGCAGATTATTCTGGCGATATTATTCCTGAGAGTGCAGTAATAACTTGTATTGCTCAAGCAGAAGCATTGTTAAAGGATTTTAAAAAATGGCTGAGTGTTAATGATGGAAAACAACAGTGATGTAAAGCAACAACTCAATGAATGTCTTGAGGTACTAACAAAGATTTTAGGCGCAGAGCTTTTGGGAGTTATCTTTATGGTTCTTATCTTATAGGTGGTTTGCAAAAATACAGTGACATTGATTTATTTGTTGTAACAAATCGTACCACAACGTCAAAAGAAAAGATGGAGTTGACTAACCATCTACTCCAAATATCAGGCATTTACATGAAAAGTACGAAGCCACCTATAGAAATGACCCTTGTGGAAAGGGTCGCAATTAATCCTTGGATTTATCCACCCCTTTTTGATTTCCAATATGGCGAATGGCTTCGCTCATCATTTGAAATGGGAAATTTTGAACCATGGTCTGATCGTGCAATGCCGGATCTTGCGCTGATTATCACGCAGGTCTTATTGAAGAGTCATACATTGATGGGGGAAAGCCCTAAGCAACTATTAGACCCGGTCCCATATAGCGACTTTATAAACGCGATGCTTCATGATCTTGATAGACTTTCAGCGGAACTTGAACAGGACACTCGAAATGTATTACTAACCTATGCACGGATTTGGAGTACATTAGAAACTAATGAGATTCGATCGAAACCTATAGCAGCAGATTGGGTGATTGATCGTCTACCTAAAATGTATCAGCCCGTGATGAACAGAGCGAAACACATATGCATTGGTTTGGAAGATGAATATTGGGATGATATTAATGTGCTTGTAAAACCCTGTGCTGATTTTATATTAAGTAGAATTATCGATCAAAAGTTATCAATAAATCTAAAAGATCCTTGCGCCTTAATAAGGCTAACCTAGATAGCGGGGCAGGAGATTATATTTGCCATTAGTATTATTTCAGTAAGGTTCATTCAGTCATTTCCAGGTATTCTGCTACATTGCTACACGATCATCAAATCATTCAAACCATCCAGATGAAATTATCTATGAAATCATAGAGTAATGCATTTTTTCTGTTACAAATTCGATCAATTATTTGTAGCAAAAAATTGCTACTATATTGCTACGCCATGCTACATTTCAAATGCTGAAAAAACACATCCCGAAATATACAAAAGAGGATGTCATGAGGAGTGGTCTGAGTTATCTGGTGTTGCTTATTTTTGTACGCCGCCATTTTTTGTAAAGAGTTCCTAATTTAAAATATTCTTATATAAAAAAGGAAAATGATAAAAAATGAAATAGCACGTGCATTTTATTTTTGGTTGCAATATGTAGCAAATAGTAGTGTCTATGTAGCATGGTTATTGCTACATATTTGTGGGGTATCTTGATGCAGGGATAGTGATATAATCCTTTTACACAGGCAACTTACAAGGCAATATAGATCTTTCATCAATAAGATGTAGCAAATGTAGCGATATATGGAAACCTCTCAGAGGTGATGCGCGATCAGCTAAATATTGAGTATCCATCAAAAGGGACATTGATAAACTAAGAAAAATTATTGATATCAGGATTATGAGTGAGAAAAAACATAAATTATTTAGGTTACAATAAAAATATATTCATCTTAATAATTGTATTGAGAAAAGAAAATACTATTCATTAATAGAACATGAAAGTTATCTGATAACAGAATGTAACTTAAAATTTATATGGTCAATAGCATGTCAACTAAGATTGAAACAGCTCGAATGATTTTGCGTTTAATTAACGAAGATGATTTAAAAGAGGTTGCTGAACTTAATTCTGATCCAGAAGTAAGGAAATTTTTTCCTGATGGAGTCCAAGACACAGATCAAACTGCGAAAAGAATAAAAGAATTCGTTAGTTTTTATAAAGAAAAAGGACTTCCTTGTTTTGTTATTTTTGATAATTCTTTAAAAGAGTTCATAGGACGTTGTGGATTTGGTCCAATTGAAACCGGAGAAATAGAAGTAGGTTATCTGTTGCATAAAAAATTTTGGGGGAAAGGATATGCTTCAGAGGCCTTGGAAGCACTATTGAAATGGGCTAGTACAAATATCGACTCAGAATATATTATTGCTTTTGCACCAGAAGGTCATATTGCGTCACAACGTGTTATGGAAAAGTGTGGTATGGAATATTACAAAGATGGGTATGGCCATGGTGTTATGTGCAAATTCTATCGTATGAAAAATAAATAGCATTATGCAGTACAAGAAATTGAGATTTACCAATAAGAGTTGATAGTTTATAGAACCTTATGGAATGTAAAAATATTGGATTCCTTCCTGCTAAAAGGTGGGGAAATGAAGAATAAAAATCGCAATGTAATTAAGGTATAATTTAATGGAATTAACACAGCAAAAACGGCTTCTATCGCATGTAATTTCTCCAGAAAAAATGGAACATATAATTCAAAAAATTACTGAGAGAATCAAATGCGAAGGAGATAAACCCTCGTTTTTGTTACTGAATTAATGTTTCATAAAAGAAGTAACAAAATGTCATTACAATAATAAATATGTATTTTTAAAAAATGACAAAAATTGATGTAATTACTAGTAGTTATGGGGAGTTATTCAAAAATGGCGTTTAGAATTAGGAATTTTATTGTTGGAGATGAAGTAGAAATTTATAAACTATTTCATGATGCAGTTCATTCTATTAACTCTAAAGATTATGATGAAGTGCAGCTAAATACATGGGCTCCGAAGGAAGCTGATTTGGAAAAATGGAGAGAGTCTTTAGAAAGAAATTATACTCTTGTGGCTGTAGAAGAACAAACAAACGTGATTGTTGGCTTTGCTGATTTAGAGAAAAATGGACATATTGACCGTGGATATGTTAATAAAGATTATCAAGCAAGAGGTGTTGGTCTTGCTCTTCTCAAAGCATTAGAACAAAAAGCTATTGAGTTAGGGATGAAAGAGCTATATGCGGATGTGAGCATCACGGCAAAGAAATTCTTGGAATTCAAAGGATATGTCACTGAAAAAGAACAAACTGTCTCTATAAACGGCGTAAAGTTTATTAATTATTTAATGAGGAAAAAACTATAAGCAAGTGATGGAAAAATGCAGATTCTTACCACCGCCGATGAGAGAAAAAAATATTTTTATTAATATTAATACTGACATGGTTAATTAAACTGAGATTTGATAACTTTTTACCAGGATCGGGGCCGTACCCCAACTTTAACCGATCATGTACGTAGTAGGTGTGGCGAAGTCAGAACACTTGGTGTTTCACCTCATTATAGAGGACAGGGTATTGGAAAGATCTTACTTCCCTATAGCTTAAATTATTTTTCAGATAAAAACTACCAAAACTGTTATCGGACTGTTGCGACACAAAATAATAGCGCGCTTCGTATCTATCAAAACCTTGGTTTTTCAATTGCAAAGCATTTTCAAGTTTACTGTTGGAAATTTCTTAACAATAGTTAAACCTCAGGTTTGGGGCTAGTCTAGCGAATTGTAAAAAGACCTAAAGAGAAATAGAAGTTTTTTAGTAAGTAATCGTTCATCATTGTTTATATCATCTCAACCCGAAACGCTTGATAAGAGGGTGATTCATAGGGATGAGCTTTCTTTAAGGCTGCAACAGCAGCTTTGATTTGCTCTTCAGTACAGATAATTTCTACTTTATATTCAGGCACTCTCTCAAGTTGATTGATTGTTCCAATAAAAGCATGGCTGCCAGGTAATGGCATAAACTGCCCCTCGCCTAATGTTTGCCACGCACAATGCTGATAATGATCCACACTTCCTGCCCCTGTATCAAAAATAGCATTTTTAACAATTTCTAAATGTGTTTCTGGAACACAAAAACAAAGCATGTACATGATATCACCTATGGGGAAATTAATTCTGTTTTCCAAGAGTTGCTTATCTTCGTATAACGAATTACCTCAGAAAAAGAAATGGAGCCGACTGTGTAAAAAATCCATGTTTTTGGGATGAAGCGGAAGCCAAAATAATCCTCACTCATAGGGATAGAAAGGCTTGCAAATTGATCACTCAATTCTTTTTTCCTTGTTTCCAATTGGCCTAAATCTTTAATGACAAGACCTGAAGTAGGGGCATAAGCAGAAAATCTTAATTGGCGTTCACGAGGAAGAGTTCTCCAAAAAGCTTCATTTTCTTCTTGGGAAATGGGTATTGCTGTTCCTTCTAAAATAACTTGTCGGCTCTGCATTGCAAATAAAAAATTTAAACAGGATTTAGGGTTATTTAATAATTCAGCAACCTTGCGTGTTTTTTGTTGAGTAAAAAATAATAGACTCTCGGTTTCAATTTCGCGAATGGCCACCACTCGACTATGAGGATCACCTAAGCTGCTACAAGTGCTTAAAACAGCACAGAAAGGATCCTCAATCCCTCGTTCTTTTTCCTTGTTCAACCATTCTTTTAGCATGTCAAAGGGCACAAATTTCTCCTGTTAATTGGTGTACTATGGTTAATGTATCAAGTTGAACTTATACTTTGAATGCACGAGGGTTCACTTCCACCATCGTTTTTGAACCTGATTTTACAATGCGTATTTGATTGTGTTCCACTAATAATTCAACTGCATGGTCGCGTTTTATTTTATCTCGCAACGGACTTAATTGTTGAATGGTTCGTAACGTTGTTGAACTAATATTCTTTTCAATAAACCAGCCCATAAGTTTTAGGGCATCGGAAAACTGCAAAGAAACGGTTTCGGTAGGCATAATTCGCCGTGCTTCTTGCAAATGCCAATTAATTATTTCAATAGCATTTTCGGTATGCTCTACACTAATATCCCCATCGCGTCCTTCAAAGAGATGAAAAAGTGCTGCAAGCCGCGCTGTATTTTCAGCCGCTTTTGATGCGAAATCAACGATATCGACCCACTGGCCTTGAGGTTTTAACCCTGCTTCTACCGCATTAAAAAATAAAATCCATTGTTGTTTTGCGGCCATACTCATTTTCAACAATGGAAGTTGAATACAACCTTGATGGCTTAATTGTTCTGACTGATTTAAGCAGGCAGTGACGCGTTGGTCATAATAGGTTAGAGAATGCAAAGAAGCAGGCGGTTCTTGGTAAAATCGATTTCCCATACTATTGGCAGGATAAGCCATGAGACAACGAGCTAAAAAACCGCTTTGTCGACTGATACCCGAAGCTTGCTTGGTAAGTTGTTGTAAGATAAGCGGTTGCATCATCAAGTTAAGTGTTAAGCGCCGATTTTCAATGGTAAATCCTTGCGTTGTTTTACGATGCGCGGTGAATGTCTTACCGTCCCACAAACGATTAAGCAAAGCTACAAAACGAGTCGGATTACCTTGCATGCTATGGCTACCTAAGATGATGCCTGCCTCATCAGACCAAAGGGAAGCGGAAGGCCAACCTTGAGCCAAATGAATGGCCAGTGCCTCTTGGGTCGCATCTTCAAAATAAAGAGTGGGTTGCAAAGGAATTTCCGGCTCTTGATGAATTAATTCATCAAGCATTTCTTTGGCATAATCAGAATCTTCCCCCGTATAAGTTGCACGTTTGATTTGAGAGAATAAACTATCTTTTTCCATTTGCCATACTTGATGTTGCGTTAGTGCTGATAACACTTCAGGCTCGCGCCTTTTACGAATCAATGTCTCCCAGTGACGCGCTGCTTTCGAAAAAACATTATCTGCAGCAGTTTTTCGGGTGCCAGAGCCGCTGGCAATTAAAAAATAAAGTGATACTGGACTAATTAAATAGTTGTCTCGCGCCACATTAGCAAGTGATTGGCATGATAGTGACATATTAGCCAAGGCGCTGCATGCAATCAAAGGCAGGGGTTGCTGTCCATATTGTTGATAGTCGATTACGGCTTTTCTTACAATTGGGGGAAGTGCCTCAACTGGATAAGGACAGTCAGGGGCTAAGATTGGAGAAAGTGGAATAGGTTGTCCCCATCCGACATTTTGGTGGACATTATTTTTGATCTCTAATTCATTCTGTTCAATAGTCATTGTGTTAGAAGATGAAGTTTTGGTTTCTGATTTTACCAGTAGCGTCTGTATGATGTAAAATTAGTGGCCTGGAATACAATATAGATGTCCTTTTATTATTGAGCATGAGATTTGAAGACGCTTTGATAAGTTTCTTTCCATTTTATCCTGGACAAAGTCGATTTTTTTGAGCAACCCAAACCGTTGCTTCTCCACACTCTGGGCCCCTAACGTTATGTACAAGGATTTTAAAATGGCACTCTAGAAGGATTTGAGTATATTCTTCGGAAGAAAGGGAGGCATGATATAAATCATATCCTCCATTATCACCCCAAACTTCTCCATACTCCGGTCCGGAAGTAAATATTAATAAACCATTTTGCTCCACTAAAGAGGCAAGGGATTTTAATGTTTTTCGTTGATCGTCATGAGGTAAGTGAAAGAAACTATGCCAGGCAATGACTGCATCGAATTTCTCTTGCAAATCTAAAGCCCTCATATCAGCAAGTAGCCATTTTGCATTTGGGAATCTTTTTTTGCATTGCTCAATCATTTTTTTACTTGCATCAATGCCTGTTACTTTATACCCTTGTTTCATTAAAAATTGGGCTATGGGTTCGCCCGTGCCACAGCCAACATCTAAAATAGTTCCTTTGGATGGAATCTGATTTTGTAGTAGTTCCAAATAAAATTGCTCCATTTTGAGCTCTTTATTGCGGTGACTATCAAACCACTCAGAAATTTCATCATAAATAAGGTAGACGTTGTTTTTATTTCTTTTCTTGATTGAGGGATTAGTTCGATATTTCAATTGAACAAAGCCACCGCCAATACATTTAGTTTCAATATGCTCCAGTTCGATGTCTTGTGCCAAAGGTCCAAATAACGAACGCCCAGAGCCGAGCAACACTGGTGCAATGGTTATTGTTAATTCATGTATTAAATGCGCGGCTATAAAATTCTGGACAGTTATACCGCCATCAATATAAAGATGTTTAAACCCTTCATCAGTTAAGCGCTTCACGAGCTCAATAGGTGTTTCGGAGGAGGTTGAAACATGTTTTAAATGAACAGGAATTTTTATGGGTTTGCTGCTCATCACTACAACTGGAAGCTCACCATAAGGCCAAGGATTAAATGATAATACTTTCTCAAAAGAATGCCTACCCATAATGAGTCCATCGACCGTAGATATGAACTCTTTATAACCACCATCCTCACCAGATGGCACAAGCTCATTTGCTTTGGTTAGCCAATCAATAGAACCATCATCTCTTGCAATAAAACCATTAAGACTTGTAGCAATAAAAACAGAACACTTAGCAAGCATAATCGTTTATCCTTTGTATACAGACTTATTGATTGAGTTCAGAGTCGATTCTTTTTGAAGTCAGATGAAGACTCTAGAAGTCCTAAACTTAAAGCTCCTGGAAAAACAGTATCATGATCCATATTATTTAGAACATTAAAAGCAGTGCTTAAATTCCTGTGAGGCTTGCTCATGATGGTTTCATTCAATAACTTTAAATCATCTATCATTTGGTAATCGCCTTTATTTTCTTGGTCGCCGATAATAAAGCAAACACGAGTATTTTCTTCAAGATTAAAATTTTGCTTTTTTTGAGCTGCTTTTAGCACCAAATGATTATCATACCAGAGAGAGGGGCTAACGATAATGTAACGATTAAATATTCCAGGATGGTGGACTAATAAATATACCCCAAATAATCCACCGTAAGAATGACCGACAAAAGTAGCGGTTTTATTAACTCTATATGTCTGGTGAAGATATGGAATAAGTTCTGAATGAATAAATCGATAAAATGATTCGGCACCACCCGAGTATTTTTGATATTCAGCTCCATATCCTCCTGATCCAACATAACTTGGTGTGTAATCTCTGGTTCTATTTTTCTTATACTCATTAGGATTTGCATAAGCTATCCCAACAATAATGGAGTCGTTGATTCTATTTCGGTCAGATAAATGCTCACTAATTTGTTTGGCTAATGCAAAGCTGTAATCAGCATCTAATAAGTAAATAGTTGGATAGTCTTTTTTGTTAGAATCATATTCTTTGGGGAGACTAATATATAAGTTATATTTGATTCCATTGATCTTTGAAGGAAACTCTTTGGTTAACGTATGATGTAAGCTAAATGTATTCGTGTATTTTTCCTCTAGCGGATTACTTTGTATCTTCGTCGATATGCTGGCTGCTGCCATAAGGCTTAAGGAAGATATTAAAATGAACAAGGTGAACATTTTTTTCATAAACTAGCCTCGCAAAGACTTTAAAATAAGAGCATTCATTTGTTTCTGAATTACCTCAGGCCCACGGTCACATAAATCAATATGTTTGGCTTCAGGTAGTGGAATAATTGTTATGGCTAATTGTTTTAACGACTCTTGAGAAGGCAGTACGCCTTCATCTGCCTTAGTATCATTTCCACGCAGCGATAAAATAGGTGTTAGCCCGGTACGTGGAAAAGGCATGCGCAAGCTATCCAATGATATAATTTTTTTCACAAATTGAGGATGGTTTCTTGCAAACAACATGGCAATATCACCACCATTCGAATGACCAATTAATGTCACTTTAGACAAGTTTAAACTGGGGTTGATCCGGCTAAGCTCTTTGATTACGTAAAGTATATTGGTACTTCCTCGTTCCCATAAGGGTTTGCGTCGCTCAAATAAATTGCCAGTTTGAGCTAATGGGGGATCTGATTTTAGATCATGCTGGATGCTTACAACAAAATAACCGTTTGCAGCAAGTGCATTGGCTAAGAATGAATATTCAGTATCGCGTACAGTGTATCCATGATTAATGATGGCAACGGGTAGTTTAATAATACCAGCATTTGCTTTCCCCTGTGATTCATTACTCACATAAATTTTAACTGGAATAAGTCGTTTGCGATCTTTATCATAAAATTTAATGGTCTTAGTTGAGATAAATGGATTGTTATCAGGCTCTGGATCCTGAGACCAATCAACCACTTTCCCGCGGGTAAAATCCCATCTATAAAGCCAAGAAACCCCAAAATGGGCATAGTAAGAATCAGCGGATAGATAGGCTTTATCCTGTAGTGCATCATCTAGGCTGATAAAATGATAACCGTATTCTTGGGCTATAGTTAAGAGTGATTCAATGGCTAATGAATTAACAAGATTGGCATGAAGTAGCCAAATCTGATTAATATTTCTACCAAACATTTGTTTAGATGCGCTTTCATAAAAGGCAAATTTAGCACGTGTATGTTTCAAGTAACTTTGAATGATTTTGTCTTTATTTTGAGGAAACTCATGTAATTGTTGGTTAAATTTCCAATCGTCAGTGTCTATAGTAACTGGAGCAACTAGGTATCCTTCATGTTTTAAAAACGACTCAAATTGAGAGCGAATCTTGAATGTTTCACCTGTATCAAGGTAGGGGTGCCTAAAGTAACGGTACTCTCTACCTGCACTTTGCATTAATTGTTTGGATATTTTAGAGCCATTAGTCACTTCGGCTTTAAATTGCTTGGTTGTGATGCTACTTAAGGACAGATGCGAATAAGTATGATTTCCCAAATCAAATCCGTTATCCACCCATAATTTTAGGAGATTTATTTTTTCTTGAGTTTCATTAGTGCGGTAGAGTTTCCCTTCATTCACAAATCCAATTGCAGGTACTCTATATTTGATAAGCGCATTTACTATTTGCTGATTTATTTGAGCTTGTTCCTCTATAGATTCTTCGATTGAAGCAGGTAAATCATCAAAAGTAATTGCTATTTCACTGGCGTAACCAAAAGCTTGATAGCAAAATAGGAATAGAGCTTGTGCTATTAATAAAGAAATGTTGGATTTCATGTATTATTTTTCCAATTCATTAATTAAGTAAAATAATTGATTCAGGGTCTCATTTTTCGCTCTGAAACTGGCGAAGGTTACATGTTTTTTACTATCTGCAATGTGTTTCGTAAAGGTAATCACACGACCATCTTTCTCAATCCAGCCGATGAACCATCCGTGTTGTAGTGATAGTTTTTGGCTTTTGTCTTTTGTTAACTGTCGACCATTCCCTGTTTTTCCATACAGTTTCCAACCACCCGCTAATTCTTGAATATATAGAATGTCTTTAGTCATAGTGAAAGCTTTGGGATTCACGGATAGTTTTTTATTGACTATTTTTTGCAGAAACTGAATTTGCTCACTTGGTGAGATGGCAAGCGAGCTTGATAGCCAGGAATGGGTTAATCCATTATTCTGACCTTTGTCGCCGGAAATATCCTGATTGCCATAGTGAAATGCATCAACATAATTCTTAAATCGAGTCATACCTAATTGTTGTGTTAGAACTTGTGAATACCAAACACAGGAATCTCTTATCCAGGTACGTGGATTATGAGGATATTTCCAAACATTAAGATAAAGTTCATATTCTTTTTTGTACGGCCATTCCGGATTGAGTGTGTCTTTTAATATTCCTGAATCAAAACCCATAAGACTCAAAGCAATTTTAAAGGTTGATTCTGGCGCAAAACGCTTATTGCAATCTTTACCCTCGTGCTTTAGCACAGTTTGATTTTCCTGTACCAAAAAGCAAGTACTTTGGGCCCAAATAGTTCCGCAATAAAATAGTGTCAACCATAGAAGTACGCTTAGTTTCTTCATAACAACTCCAACATCATGTGAATTTATATCGATATGGGTACGAGCTACACTGCTGTACCCACAGGTGATTTATAGCGTGGTATTACTTAGGCTATTTAGAGCAACCTTACGAAATACTGGAGCAGCCAATTCTCCACCGGAGGTTAAAGTCTTACCATTTTTTCTTGAATGACCGTCTTCTATTACAACCACCATGGCATAACGTGGCGCATCAACCGGTACAAAACCTGCAAACAAGGCAATATGCTCGCCTTCTGCAACATTAATATTTTCTGTAACAGTTCCTGTTTTACCCGCGACATGAACACCAGGAATCGCAGCAAGTTTTCCTGTGCCATTTATAACAACGTTCTCGAGGATATGATTTATTGAATTGGTTGTTGCTGCTGAAATGATAGGAGCCTCTTCTCCTTTGAATGGACGTCCAAAGTTTGCAAGAATGGCGTAGGATTTTGTTAATGAATCAATTGTGACCGGTATATTCTCCCCAAGAGAAACCATTGCAAGTTGCAAGTCATCACTTTGATTTGCTTGCCACCAAGTATTAATATCAAAACCAAATTCAGTGAGTTTTTTACGAATTACAGGTAGTCCAGTTTCTTGGGCGACTTTAATCATGCATACATTACTTGATCTTGCAACCGCTTGGGTCAATGAAGTAGGGCCTTGACTTACATAGTAATCTGTAAATGTTTTACCTTCTACGGAGTAAGGTGAGCGACAATCATATTTTTTGGTTTCAGAACTATTCCCAGCATCAATTGCTGCCGCCGCAATAAACGGTTTTATCGTAGAGCCAGGTGAAAAAACACGTGATTTCCAGCTATTCTGATTTTCATCATTACCGGACTCAGCAAAGGCAATGAGATTACCAGTTTGTGCATTGACGATTGCAATAACCCCCGATTTTGCATGATAGTTTTTTACCGCCATTTTAATTTCTTGCGCGGCAATTTGTTGCATTTTAGGATCTAAATGAGAGGTATCGATTTCTTGTGCCTTAGAACCGGTCAATGAACCGACTGCTGAATAGGCGACACAGATTGGTGCCAAAATAGAAACCCCCATAAATCCAACTGCTAACCATAATGATTTAGATGGTTTAAGTGGATAAGCTGATAACATTGAAATTCTCCTGATGATAAAAGTACAGTCTTCATTGTCTTTGCCCAAGGCCATACCTACCGTGCATGCAATTTCTAGGTCTGATGACAGAGAACATTGAGACACTGTCTGCACTACATGAAACAGACAGCTGCCATAGTCATGTGCCGAAATTTTTGGCTGGCCAACCAATACTTCATCACATGAACATTCTTGTAATTCGCTTAAAATACGACCCCATCGAATAACACCTGGATTACCCCAGAAAAGAATGCGCAGGGCTTCAATAAAATAGGCCCATAGACAATCACCATTACGATGATGTTGGCCCTCATGAGCAATGGCAATCTTCACATTTTTGGAGGAAGAAAATAGGGATACGGGTAATACGATATAAGCTTTGTTAAATAAAACGACGGAGAAAGGAATATGACAACGTCGAGAAACTTTAATGACCAATTTACCGGAAGTTCGATATGGAATTGCTTCAGCTAATAGTGCTCTTAAACTGCCCAAACTCAACAATACTTTATAACTGCGAAATAAGACGAGCAAACAAAATACGATATAAAAAATATGAAAATAACTCGTATTGCTTATTGAAAAAGAGGTTGCTGATTCAGGAGTCTCTTGGGAGTGTTTAGACTTTAAAATAGGTTGATTCACATACTCTTGCAAAGCATCAATGGATGCATAGTGATGCCGCTCCAATTTTTGATTGGTTTTAATACAATGAACCATTAATGGAGAAATCACACAGCTAATTAATAAAAAGCGAGCCAATTTGAGTTTAAATGATGGCTGATTTGAGAGCCAACGACCGCCAATAAACCATGAACTGACTAAAAGCAAGCAATGAATGCTCAATAAAATTTCCAGGAATAACATAATCATGCCTCTATTTTTTGTTCAGAGGTTACTAATTGTTTTAGTGCTTCCTCAATTGCTTGAATGTCATCATGTTGTAGCTTTTTGGCCATCAAGAGTCTTTGCACCAGTGCTACAGGTTCACCATCAAAAACATTAGTGACCATATGCTCAATGCACGTGCTTTCGTACTCAGCCTTGGTAACAATTGGGAGAAAAACATGGGCATAAGTATTTTTTTGGCATCCCAAAAATCCTTTTTGTTCAAGTACTTTTACTACAGTTGCCACAGTGGTATAAGCTAAAGGTCTTTCTTTGGGCAAATGTGAAACAATATCTTTAATGGTTACTTTATTAAGGCTCCAAATAATATTCATTAATTCAAGCTCTACCTCTGTAAGGAGGCGATCATGAGCAAAAGTGTTTTCCCCTCTTTTTATTGACATTTTTTCTCCAGAAACTAAGTAAAACATAATCTACTATATTTTTAGTAGATACTACTATAAAAATAGTAGCCTTGAAATAGTTTTGAAAGAAAATAAATTTGTTGAAGTTTTATTTAGTTAAGACATCTTATAGGGGCTCTGGGTGCAAACCCCAGAGCTCCTACTTAATGATCGACAAATTAAACGTATGCTGAACTATTGAATTGTGGTGGTTTGTACAAAACGCTGCGGTGCTTAGAACAGCCCTAAGTCAAAATGCTTTTGCTCTACCTCTTGTTGCCCTTTAGTAGCAACGCCTGTCGTTTTAATTTGTGTCTGCTCTTGTAAACGTGGGTTCATTTCTTGGGTGGGATTTTCTTTTAAACGCATATCAAGAGGCAATTCTTCTCGTATTGATAACCATTGCCCAATAGCACTTAGATCACCAACGATAGGCTCTGCAATTTCTCGAAAAACAGCGGGTCCATTCTCGCTATTAGTGAGACAAACAACTGCTTCATCAGTAGTAAGGTTGATCGCTGCTAAATTGCGTCCAGTTCCATTATCACCCCAATGAAAAGCGATACGGGTTCCATCGGTATTTTTCTGAATCCCAATTCCTAGACCCCAAGAGATTTGATCTAAAGTATCAGTAGAGACTCCTTGCTTCATTGCTTTAGTATCTTTATCTTTCAACGATGAAACAACCGGTTTAAACATTTCCCATCTAATATAGGGATCGTTAATACAGGCTTTTAGAAATTTTGCATAGTCAGAAGTCGTTGTATACAAGGATCCTGCCGGGTGAACCATATAAAATTTTTGCTTACGATTTACTGAGCCATCTTGATCATGGCCAATTGCTATTGTTGCAGCATGTTCTGGAGGATGACCAATAATTGTAGTCACAAGGGGTAACTCCCTTGCTTCAACAGGTATTGGCTTTGACCAAAAAAATGGTGGTATTTGAGCAAAGCGAGCTTTGATTTCTTGTAGGCTTTTTTCTTCAAGTTGGTTGGAATTTTTTTCAGTCATTTGTACGCTGCCGTCTACTGCCCTTTCAGCAACAAATAATTTATCCTTTTGTAGGATAATACTTAATTGACCATGTACATCTAAAGTATCTTTTAATAATTTTTTAATGCGTTCAGGAGTTGGTTCTTCCTCTTCATCTGGCAGTTTAATAAGACTGCAACCCGTTGGTGGCATGAAACTACTATCAGTCATACCTATCTTAGCAAACTCTTCTTGAGCTAAAGCTTCCAGTGATTTTGCAGTAATGTGTTCCACAATTTCACCTAGAAATTGATAAGCTACTCCTGAATAATCAAATTGTTTTCCTACTTCAGAGACATACTTTAGAGATTCTGGTGATGAAAATTCGTTAGGTAAGCCTGCTTGATGGGATAGGATCATACGGGCAGTTAATTTTTTATAATTTTTATCAGTTCGCATCTGTGGAGGACCAAAATCGCCGTATTCATGGAGTGGTTTGTCTAAATCAATGAGATCTTTTTGCGCTAGTTTCAATACAATATAAGCAAATACAGGTTTACTCAATGAAGCGGCTTCAAAAACAGTCGAACTAGTAACTTCTTCAGGTTTGCTGACATTAGTCACACCTACCTCTTCTGTAGTAACAACTCCGCGGTCAGAAATAATTGCTGTGGCAATACTTGGGATACTAGTTCTTTTTTGCAATTCACTTAAAGAACTTGTCCGTTCTTTAGATGGATTGGGTCTTGGAAGTGGATTGATGCCCCAATTATTAGTTTTACCCCCTAGCTCATCAATAGTTCTAGCAAAACCCCATTTTGGAAAAAAATAGTTCGAAGCCAGTTCTATTTGAATTGTCGAAGGGACAATTTGTTCCGCAAGAATATGTCCATTATGTGAATTAGCGAAAAATACCATGGCACTCTTATCCTTTAAATTGATTGCAACCCACGCTCTGCAATCATTCATGTCACCCGAATGATAGGCGGTAACAACCTCTTCTTTTTCATTGGTTTGTAACCCCCAACCTAAACCCCATGCAACATGGCTTAAAATGGAATCGCGTATCTTGTCTCTAGCAATTCCAATTGCTCCCGCCAAACCTCTATCGTGCGTCATGAAGGCATGCGGAATAAAAGGATTTTCAATCGAGCTGTCATGGCTTAGATGTTTGACAAACTGTGCATAATCTGATGCCGTAGTTCTTAGTGTATTGGCGGCACATGGTTTGGGTTCTTTACATCCATATTGTGAGACTACAGCTCCAATCAGCTCCGGATTGTTTGAAAGTTTACCTTTATCAGGTAACTGTTCAAGAATGCTTGAAACTACTCTTTCCGGAAAGGAGCGATTGACTATTTTTCCATTATCTAACCAATATGCTGTTAGTTGCTCATCTTCTTTTAGTATGACAATCTGACCAGGTTTCATTTCATCAAACAAGGGTTCTTTTTCAGCATGCAAAAGCGAGTGATAGGCCTTTAATGGCTCATAAGTGCTATGAGTCATGTCACAACGATCAAATACATGGTTTTTGGCCAATGTTTCTAGATTTGCTTCAGTCAATTTTTCAATCACTTGTTGTAAGTACACGATACCAACATTTGAGTATCCATGCATTTTTTCTTTAGAATCTTTTTCTTTAGGGTTAGGAATGAACTGAAACTTCATTTCACCATGAGCAAGGCCTGTTGTATGTGATAACACCATCCTTGCAGTGAGTGCTTTAGCACAGACAACAGCAGATTTGTCAGACATATCAAATTTCATTCCATCTATCTCAAATTCTTCTAATGGTAGAATATGAAAAAGAGGAGTATCTAAATCAAATTGACTCAGGTTGAATTTATCCAAATTAAATTTACCTGTCCCGCGCTTTGCTTGATTCGCCGCATTGGACTGCATCAATTTTTGTACTAAATAGGCAAATACGGGTTTGCTTAGCGAGGCTGCTCCAAAAACGGTTTCTGGTTGCACTTTTGTAGGTGGTGCAAGGCCTGTTAGAGTAGTTATTAATTCAGATTCTTGAGAATTGGCCAATTTATAAGTATCAGTACAACTTTCTCGTAACTTTTGATATGAGGATTGATTACTTTCATTTAACTGTATTTGATGAACGCTTTGTGTTGTTTGATTCACATAATAAAGTGTGTCGTCAAATAGAACTACAGCATCTTTAGTTCCTAATCCCAACTTATGAAAGGGATATTTGAGTGGATCAACAGGTATTGCAAAAAGGCCGAAACCATCTGTAAGCCCTTTTTCTTGAGTAGATATGATTCCATCACTGCTTATAAAGGCAATAGAAATTCCTGGAATTTGTGCTTTAGACATGACATCCAGCAAAAGTAATTCCGCCATTTTTGCATAAGACATACAATTGATCATAATAAAAACAAGTAAGTTAATTATACCCTATGCCGTAAAATTTATTCTCAATCAGTATTTTTTTACAAATTTTTAACATTGTCGGATGTTTAGATTAGCCGTTTTCTAGACGGAAAGAAGAACCTAAAATGGATTCCGTTGAGATTGGATCGGTAAAAACAAGACCGATCCAAAATTTATAGCTATTTTTTTACATGTTGTAAGCATCTACGATACTTTTGAGCCAAGTCTTTGCTTCTGGACTGACCTTTTCATCCTTCAAAGCAATATCACAAACAGCATATTTTCGTGAAGTTTCTTCGCCATACATATCATCTAATGCCTTATTCCAAAGCGTTAATATGTTGGAGTCTGGCGTTTTGCCTACTTGTTCAAGAATACCATAAAGCCTATGCTTCCAATAAGCGTCTAAAGCCTTCTCTAACCATGTCATAATCTCTGGTGTTAAACCAATTTCATCAAGACCTTTTCCTTCTCCAAATCCTTTTTCCCATTTTTTGGTTCTCAGATGGGCATATTTTTTACCGTATACGCTATTAACCCATTCCATGTAGTTTTTCCCTGTTTGGATACCTATAGTGGAATCAGGATCGTGTTTCATACTTTGTTTCAATTCATCTAAAAGTTGATGCCATTGTTTTTCAAACTCAGCCTTGTTATTTGTTTTCATTTCCTTTTCAAATGCTACGTATTGTTTGAGCTCATCAGGAGTAAATATTTCCTTAACCCAATCATGTTCAAGATGCTCTGCCATTTTATATACCTCAATCAGTTGTATAATGGTTTCCCATGGAATGGATTGATTGACATCAACAGAGTCTATAATGCTTCTTAAGGTTTTAGCTCCGGAAGTACATGCCAATGCTTTTTGTTCTAACACTTGAGCTTGGGCTTCAAAATGGTTTAGCGCGTGACGTTCTTCAGAGAGCAAGGTTTTGATTTGTGATAGCTCAAAACCAAAAAACTTTAAAGCAATAATCTGTTGTAATTTCAATAAATCCTTCTCGGAGTAAATACGATACCCATTGGACTGTCGTAATGAAGGTTTAAGTAAACCAATGCGATCATAATGATGCAATGTTTGCACCGAAACACCAGTTAATTTGCTTAAGTCTTTTACGAACCATTGAGTCATAGTATTACCTCCTTAAGAACAAAGGTAAGATATATAGTAACAATAGGGTCAAGCGGTTTTTTCATAAAATTGATATTTATTTTTTTATGCCTAACGTTTCAAGAACAAATTCACAGCGCTCTGTAATCGTTTTTTTAGGCATGAGCATGATTTCAAAACCAAACTCTTTATATACATCTATGTGAATTTGCTCAAAAATAAGGGCGTCTTCATAACTGATTTTGCGAGCTGAAGTTGGTTCAATAAACCCCAAGTTCTCAAAAAAGAATACTTTGCGTTGATAAATACTAGCTTTTAGGCAGTGGTCAACTTCAGCTAATAAGATAGGTGAGGGTGTAAAATCATTTTTATGCCAATGAGCGGAATAACGCCCCAATGCATAAGCACAAAATGGCGATCGGTCATAAAATTGCAACGCACCTTGAGCATTCAATTGCCTTAATTTTTGTGTTAAAACAATCTTATCTACAAAATCAGTCTCTTCCCATGGACGCATAATTCCCTTTGCCTGTTCCTCTGCAATGACATCTGTTGCAGACTCAGGAATCACTACATACCCTAATCTTTTCAATGCCAAAATAACAGAAGTTTTTCCACTGCCTGGGGTGCCAGTAAAGATAAAACGATTTGCTTGTTCTAATTTATTCATGTAATTCAAATCTTTTTTGGAGCTCACCATTTATCTCAATGTTTTCAAGGAACATTTTGAGAGGTCGAACCCATAGTTCAAAATCGCCGTAAAGCGCTCTGTAAACCACCATATCTTCTAAGCTTTCCGAATGCCTGGCAATATCAATCACTTCATACAGATTGCCTTTATAATGACGGTATATTCCTTTTTTAATAAAACTCATAGCACCTTCTTCATATAATAACGCTGATGACCTTTTGGACAGTCATCCAGAACCCCAAACTCTTCATAACCATGTTTGAGATAAAAATCTTTTGCTTGAAAATCAAAGGTATCGAGGTGAATTAAACTGACTCCTAATTCTTTTGCTTTCTCCTCAACTTTATTGAGTAAAAGGGTACCCAAACCTTGGTTCCGATATTTTTCCTCAACAAAAAAGACACTGATGTACAGGATATTCCATGTATAAACCTCCGAACAAATACCCGCTATTACCTCATCACCGTTTTTAATCGTAACGTTTATATCAATTAATTCCGGTTGTTGTGTTGCAGAGACACACAATTTATTAAACTCAAACAACTTTTGATCGATAATTTTAAATGAATCTTTGGCATTGAACTCCAATTTATATTTTGTGTTTGGTACATATACATCGCAGCTATCAGTTGTTTTTTTAGTTACAGTATCTCTTTCTACATGCAAATGTTTGGTTACTTTTTTGGTAAACCACAAAATTAAATCATCATCCAAGGGATATGTTTCCCCAGGAATGGTTGGTTTATAATGATAAGTTACCCCTAAACCATCAGGAATATAACCTCGGTTAGCATAAAGTCGTTGAGCTTGTCCATATCCGCCATCAGGACCACCATATAATCCAACACCAATTCCTACAACATCACACTGACTGGCTGCATTTTCTTCAGCAATAGTGAGCAAAGCACTGCCTATTCCACGCTTGCGGAAAGCAGGCAATACATTTAAGTCCATAATTTCTGGGATTCCTTTATGAGAAAAAGGTTTATAGTGTGAGGTCCATTTTAGAGTAACATAGCCCGCGATTTGGTCTTGAACATAGGCCACCCAAACGACTCGCTCAGACTGTTCTTGTTCTTGATAGTACCCTTCAAACAAAACGTAAGGTTTTTGCCAATTTGCTTTTTGAAACGCATCGACCAAAACGGGGATATCGCATAATTCTAGTGGCTTAATGGCAATTGACGATTGGTTTTCTGCTAAAGCTTCAAGCTGTTTCATCATGTACACCATATTCCACTCATATCCTGCTGGTTTTAAATCCAAAAGAGGGTTAAAACCAACGGACTGATAGAATCGGTAGGTTTTAAGGTAATTCTCTTCCAATTCAGAGGGGCTTAGGGTTTCAACGGTTATAGTTTTAGCACCTTGTGTTGCAGCAAAATGGCAAGCCGTTTTGATTAATTGCTTTCCTACACCTTGACGATGATAATCACGTTTTACAGCCATCCAGTAAATATTAGCATTATCAGGATAGGGAAAATCAATTGAAACAAGGCCAAACGTATTATCCCCATCTTTTGCCGCAAAATTAGTGCGTGTGGTCACACCTATTGCGTAGTGCTCGTTCGCTTCTGGCAAACCAAAGTATTCTGGCAAATCCTTTGTAATGGTTCGACATAAGGATTGAGCTAAATCTCCCGTTATTTTTTCGATTTGAATCATAGTATTTTCCCTACTGCAGTATCTCTCGCATCACCTTCATAGCCATCTGGATCATCAAATGGCATGTCGATGTAATCATTATTTCTATAAAATCTTAGCGCATCCGGTGAAGACTCCACGTGCAAGCTTTGATAGCCTTGTGTTTTTAGCCACTTTTCACATAACGCCAAGAATTGGCCACCATATTGGTGGTTTCTTTTTTCCTCATCAATCACAATGATGCGCAAAGCTGCTCTTTTGTGAGGCCATAATTGCAGATGGGCATAACCAATGATGTCGCTTCCTTGAGATAAAACAAAATGAACATGAGCTTCATGCTCAAAAGTCCAAGTATATGGATCAGAAAGCCCTGCCTTATCAAAAAAATAGAATTGTCTAAAATGGCGTACTTTATCCCATTCACGAGGTGTTAATGCCTTAACCACTCTTAATCCATTAAATCCTGCTTTTCTATCAATAGCTGCGATAAAATCCTCTTTACCCACGCAATAGGCAGTAATGTCATAGGGATGTTGATGTGCTAACTCTTGTTTTAAACGAGCATAGGCTACTCTATCTTCTGGATTTGCTCTCATCCAGTCCCTAAATTTTAAATGGCGCTCGATTTCTGGGTTTCCAAACTCAAAAATATGAGCATGATGAGTTCTTTGGTTATCTCCCTTTTGAAAATAGCGGCGAAATGGAATTCCGTATTCTCCTTTTGCTTCATAGCCCAGGGCTTTCATGGCAGCATTGGCACTATCTACTTTGCTTAGTTCCAAAACAACTGGAATCATATCGATGATTGGTTTTGCAGCCAAACCAGGTACTGAAGTGGAACCGATATGATGAATTTCAATGCAATTACTACCTAATGCTTTTTTAATTCGCTCTGCTTCCTGTTCAAATTGCATAGGCCAATTAGCATCATAAGAAACTACTTCGATAAGCCGTTGTTGTTGGTTGACTTCCATCATCTATTCTCTCTCTTGAATATGCTGAACCATTTCATCCACAAATGCGGTGACTTCTTGATAGGTTTCTTCGGTCAAGATATCGCTTGCATGATCTAGTTCCGCTTTAGTTAATGCTCGTTGAATTAAAGCTCGCCATTTTGGGAATTGATTTTTAGCCCACACTCCAGCTTTTAACTTAGAGCCTTGTTCCTGATGGTGGAGCACGTACAAAGCCCTGCACAGTGTTAATACAGCATAATATTGGTACCCTAAAGAATTTCTGGTATGAATAACCCAATCTTGCCATTCAATGCTCTGCTTTTTGACATGCTCTATAAACTCACTGCTTGATACAGGAGCAACAATCGACTTTGCTGATGGACCATATAGAATGAGGCTATTTGTTTGCAATAAATAATAATTAATAAGCCAGTCAGTTCCCGCCTGTTTGAGGTGAAACGGTTCTCCTGGGCTAATGACAGCAATTTGACCTTGCTCTGTCTTAAAATGTTGTAACATTCTATACGATGCATAAGCTACTTCAATTCGGTCATACCAATCTGGAAAATGCTGAACCAGATTGGTATGCAAATAATCTAAAGCCGCGAATTCTTCTGATGTCATTTCTTGGTTTAATGCCACAAGAACATCAATGTCGCTGGTTGTTTCATCAAAATCACCCCAGACGAATGAACCATACACGTAAACGCCCAGCAAATGTTCCTTTAAAATTGATTGCAAGCCGGACAGTAAGTCATTAAGCAAATGATTCACTTCCGAAAATTCTGTATGTAATTTACTCATCTAATACCCCGTTATTAACTGACTCTTCAGATTCTTCTTTTCGCTCATCAGGCAAGAATCCACCTACTTGCGCGTCCCACAGGGTTTTATACAAACCACCAAGATTCAACAGTTCAGTATGTGTGCCATCTTCAACAATATGGCCTTTATCAAATACTAAAATTCGGTCCATATGCAGCAGAGTCGATAAGCGATGCGCAACGACCAGGGTTGTTTTTCCCTGCATCAACTCCCAAAGACTGTCTTGAATGTTGGATTCTGTAATGGAGTCCAGCTGGGACGTGGCTTCGTCCAACATTAAAATGGGTGCATTTTTTAAAATCGCACGAGCAATGGCAATACGCTGGCGTTGCCCGCCTGAAAGCTTCACACCACGCTCACCGACCAATGTCTCATAGCCTTCTGGCAAAAGACTGATAAACTCATGCGCATGAGCCTTCTTGGAGGCTAAAATGACTTCCTCATCCGAGGCTTTTGTCCTACCATAACGAATATTATCCATTAAGCTTCGATGAAAAAGTGTAGGGTCTTGAGGAATCATAGCAATGGCTTGTCTTAAACTCTCTTGAGTCACTTCAGATAGGTTTTGATCATCGATTAGAATTTGTCCATCCACTACCTCATAAAGTCGCAAAATCAAATTAACAAAAGTGGACTTGCCGCTGCCTGAATAGCCCACTAACCCCACTTTTTGACCTGCTTCAATGGTTACCGACTTATTCTGGAACAAGGAGTAACCACCTTGGTAATGAAATTTTACCTTTGAAAATTCAATTTGCCCTTGCGTAACAATTAATTGGGATGCATTTTTTTTATCCTGTATCTCATGGGGGATGACCAATGCATTTAAACTTTGTCTTGCCTTGCCTAAGGCTTGGTTAAATTGGTCCACTTGGTACATGGTGTACCACATCATATGCCCCAATTCCATGGAAAGCCCAAGAATCAAAGCAAAATCACCAATGCTCACCAGTCCCTTGCCATACAAGTGAATTAAGGTAATCGATGCCAAACCCATCATTACCGCAATCATTCCACCTTGGGCGCAGCATAACAAAACAATAAACAGCTCTTTTCTTTGGAAAGCCCGTTGTACCGAGCGAAAAAAAGTATTCATACGCTCTACTTCAAAGCCTTTACGTGAAAAAATACGAATATTGGATTGATTCGCCAGGCTATCTACTAATTGCCCAGAAAGCTGCGATTCAGAATTTGCATGGTCATCCGATAACTGAACCAATCGCGCCGACATCCAAATACTAAATGAGGCAAAGGCAATGAACCATAAGAATAAAATATAAAAGAACAGGACATTAACAAAATAGGCTGTAATAAAGGAAACCAGCAACAATGAAGCACCACGTAGAAAATCGACAGATACGCGATGCAAAATAATCTCAAGATTATCAGCAAGAGTCGTAATTTGTGTGGCAATTCGCCCTGATAGGTTATCCTGAAAAAATTGCGTACTACTTCCCAACACATACTCAAACATTTGGCTAATAATTTGGTTTTTAATCACCGCTTCGTATTTATAGTTCAAGTACCCGATTGTTCGCCAGGTGATATTGTCAAAGATAATAAAGTTCAATACCAATAATCCAGCGATCCAATACAAAGCGGAGAGGTCTGTATTTGTCTTTGCCACTAAGGTATTAATGAAGGACTTAATCAATAAACTATTAAACGGTCCCCAAAATCCAGCCATTAAAGCAAGCAGGATAAATAAAAAAACCATGCGACGATACGGTTTTAAAAAATGCCACATAAAAGAGCTTATGTGGTTAGGCAAACGACTAGTCATGATGAACACCCTCTGCTTGTTCCCCATTGAAATGATGTATCTTCCCTTGATGAATGTGATACCTGGTTTCAATGTGAATGGATTCTAAAAAATCATGATCGTGAGAAATAACCAGTATCGCACCTGGAAATTCACGTAATACTCCGATGATATGATCGCGTGTTTCCAGATCTACATTGTTGGTTACCTCATCTAAAACAAGTAGTTTAGGCGGATTGGCAGCAATCAAGGCTAAAGAAAGCCTTGCCTTTTCACCACCAGAAAGATCTTTGACCTTTATTTCTACCTCTTCATTTTTGCGAAATAAAAAGTCATTTAAATGGGCACGAAGTTCAGCATGAGAAGCATGGGGCATCTGACTTTTCATCAAATCCAGAACTGTTTCGTCACAATCCAGATGTTGATAATGCTGATCGAGATACCCAACTGTATTGTACTGAGGAAGAGTCCACTCACCTGTTCTCTTAATGTGACTATCCTCCAAAATCGCTTTGGCAAAGGTGGACTTCCCTGATGCGTTGTCCCCATACAATGCCACTCGTTCGCAGCCATTTAAGTGAAAATGAATGTCTTCCAGAATCACAGCTCCTGATTCATAGGCAATAGAAGTGTCTTGAATCCTGATTAAGGGCTTATGGTGGTCAAGACCGTTTAATTTAAATTTGGGCTTAATCGTTTGCGGAAGGTTTAGAGAAGAAAGCTCTTCAAGCAAGTGTTCTTTTTTATGATTAATCTGACTTAATCGTTTATTTCCTGTTGTCATTGCATTGGCGAGCTTTGTATGAGACCGAATCGTTGGCCATTTGCGTTGGGCTATCTTTTTTTCACCTGAAACACGAGAACGTTTATTACGTTCTTGTTCTCTCATTAGAGCAAGATGTGATTCTTTCTTCTCACGTGCAATCCGTGATAATTCCTGTTCAATCGATGCTTTCTTGTTTTCAAGCATCTGCTGATACTCAAAATAAGCCCCTCTAAATAGAGTGAGCCTACCCAAATCAATATGCCATAGAGTATCTGCGACGGTATTGATGAGCTCCGTATCATGAGAAGCAATGACCAACGTCCCCGGATAATGCTCGAGCATCCGCATTAAAGAACGACGATTGCGTCTGTCCAGATGATTTGTGGGTTCATCTAACAACAAAACATTCGGATCTTCAGACAATATTTTGGTTAACGCCTGGTTTAATCGTTGACCACCACTTAAATCAGGACATTCTTCAATCAATTGGGGTAAGTAACCAAAACGAACATCCTGTGGCATTTGAATTTCGCCAGCAGAGGCTGAACAAAAACCAGCAAGCATTTTAAGTAAGGTAGATTTTCCCGAGCCATTTCTGCCAATCAGTGCAATACGCTCACCAAAATGGATTTCACCACTGAAGTTTTGAAAACAGATTTTATGCGAATAGATAAGACCTAGGTCTTTAAATTGAATCGGTTTATGGTGCATGATTTACTCTTAAGCATGTCTTTTAGGACAATAAAAAATAGAAAATCAACAATGATTTCCTCTATTCGCCCTATTAGATGGGCGTACTTAAGATGTAATTTTCATGGCGTTATAAACCTACGTTTTACGGTTTTTCATATTATTTCAAATTTTAATGCAAAATAGTTGCTGATGTCAATCTTTGTTTCGCTCTTTGGCCGCAAACCGAGTATTTAGAGTCTTTAAATCTTAAGCTAGAGAAAAAAGTTCATGAGCGAACACGAGCGCTTCATCGGGTTAATGAAACTTTTGAAGAAAGCGAAAAACGATTTCGTGCGGCTTTTGATTATGCAGACATCGGTATGGCTTTAGTTTCATTGGAAGGACGCTGGCTTAAGGTGAATAAATCGCTGTGCCAAATAACAGGTTACACAGAAGAAGAACTATTACAAATCGATTTTCAGCGGATAACCTATCCTGATGATTTGCAAACCGATTTAAATTATGTGCGCCAATTATTGAACGGCACAATAAGCTCCTACCAAATGGAAAAACGTTATATTTGTAAAAATGGCGCCATCGTTTGGATTTTATTGAGTGGTTCGTTAATTAGGGATGCACATAGTGCCCCGCTGTATTTTATTGCTCAAATTCAAAATATTGATGCTCAAAAAAAGGCTGAACATGAGTTGGTTAGGATGGCCTACCATGATGCATTGACAGGATTGGCAAACCGCAAGCAATTGGAGCAATCGTTTCTATTATTTATGGCGTATGCAAAGCGCCATCAATGCAGTATCGCCGTGCTGTTTATGGACTTGGATTACTTTAAGAAGATTAACGGTACGTTTGGCCATGATGCCGGTGATTTGTTATTAATAGAGGTTGCATCACGTCTAACAGCATCGGTGCGCTCTTCAGATATTGTGGGACGACAAGGTGGGGACGAATTCTTAATTATTCTTTCAGATATTGTTCATGAGGAAGAGGTACATACCGTGATTAATCATTTGTTTCATGCTATCCAACAGCCTATTCTTATAAAAGAACAGACCATTTCGATTTCGTTGAGTATCGGTGTGAGCCTTTATCCTCAAGATGGTTCTGATTTGGATACGTTGATTCAACATGCGGATGCCGCTTTATATCAAGTGAAATCCACAGGAAGAAATAATTTTAAGTTTTATACGCCTTTCCATTGAGTTGGGCTGTGATGGGTGAAATACTCTTATTTCACCTGAGTATTAGTGACAAGGAAACAAGGGATAGGTCATGGCAGCATTTACTAGTGTTACTCAAAACGAACTGCAGCAAATTATTTCACAACTAGAGCAAGCAATTTATAATCATCAACAATGGCACAATTCATTGATTAGAACCTTGATTTGCCGACTGCCTGGAGATAACAACGATTTGCAGCCTGACGCTCATACGCGTTGCCGATTTGGGCAATGGTATTACAGTGGCATCCCAAAAGAAATTCAAGAACATCCTGGAATCATTAATATAGGCGTGTCACACCAACGCATGCATCAATTAACCGCGCAGTTATTACAAAAGGCAAGTATGCCAGAAGGGATAGCCCCTATTGACTACAATCATTTTGCCAATGCCTTGGAGCAGATGCGACTTGAGCTCTCCGCTCTTAAAATGAGTTGGAATATCTGATTCACAGCCGAGATGCGTTGACTGGGGCACTGTCTCGCGTGACGATGCTGTCGACTTTGCGAGAGCAACAAGAAATTATTAAGCGCCAAGGGCAAAGTTGTTGCTTGGTTATGGTGGATTTAGATTACTTTAAAGAGATTAATGATCGGCACGGCCATCAGATGGGAGATCGTGTTTTGGCAACAGCTGTTCGTCTGTTTATTGAGAATCTAAGGGCCTATGATAAAGTTTTTCGTTATGGTGGTGAAGAATTTTTACTGTGTTTGCCATTTACCGATTTGGATATGGGGTTCGCAATGAGTGAACGTCTTCGGAAAGTGCTTGAGGCCATTACCATCGATGATGGCAAGGAGCACTTGATTCAAGTAACTGCCTCTTTTGGTCTGGCGCTGCTTGAGCCTAATAAACCGATAGAGGAGTCTATTGAACATGCAGACAAGGCATTGTATTTGGCTAAGTCCGAAGGACGAAACCGGGTGCGCGTTTGGAAATAGGTAATCCACTGGTTTTATTGAATTACTTAATGGAGAGCGTTAGGTTTAAAAGTTCCTTCCGGGTCACTTAAATCAACTCCATTTGGCATGGTTGCGCGTGGATTTTCAAGATGCAGGGCTTCTTTAATGACCATCGGATACCGTGGGGACATTAATGTATCAATTTATCTTTGGGGTTTTCAATTTAGCTTAATGTGCTTTCCAGATAATGGATAATTATTATCGCTTTTTCTTCACTGAATGGTTTTCTAAAACTACACAAGTGAGGGCTTCCCATTTCATTTTTTATCGGTGGATGTTCGCAGATTAGTGCAATCACTGGAGCTGTAGTAAATGGGTGGTGTTTTTTTATCAATGCAGTCCAATCATAGTCACCTTGTGAATAGTACAAGTAGCTATCAATTAAAAGCATATCATAGCTTTTAGATGTAATTTGCATCAGAGTGTCTTCAATTGAGGGAACGATATCCACGTGTTGTCCAAGCTGCATTAATTGATTTCGGATAATAATGCGAGCAGGAAAAGATGCTTCTGCAACAAGAAAACGAAAAGAATAATTCATTAGTCCTCTGTTCTTTGTTCAAATCCTATTAAAAAGTATAGTGTGTCCAAGGGGATGTTGCGATAATACAAGAAAAACAAGCCGCGTAGCGTCTTTACAAAGCGATTCAATACTTTTTTAGTGGGTCTTCACGCTCAATCTGCTGATTGGTCGATGCAAGACTTGCTAATAAACCTTCAATAAGAAAAGGGAGACATGCCGGCGGATAGTGCAATGAACCCGCCTTCTCCATAACCTGGTTTGCTCTCTTCTGCTGTTATGATGGTATCAATAGGAGCAAATAGTGTTTGATTAATTGCCTCTTCTGTAAAATGAATTTCATGAAGCAATTCAAGAATCTCGGATACTGAATAAAAGTGAGCATATTGAGAAAATGGGTTGTCTTGTTTTGTGGCTTCGTACTGCTGTCCAAGCATCGAATGTTTATCAATCATGCCTATGATAATCTTCCCATTAGGTTTTAAGACTCGTTTTGCTTCGAGAAGTGCTACTAACGGCAAGTCAACATAACATAACGCCGTATTGAATAAGACAAAATCAAATTGCTGTTCCTGGAAAGGCAATGATTCAGCAACCCCTTCGAATACATCAATACCTCTTAATTTAGCGAAATGACTTAATTGAACAGAAGGATCGATGCCTGTTTTTATACCCAATGCGGCAGCAAATCGTCCAGAACCAACGCCCACCTCAAGTCCTTCTCCTGATTGAGGGGTGACTTTCTTTAAGGCTTCAAGTTCCGATTGAAAAACACCTGGATGACTATCAAACCAACCATCATAATCTTCAGCCAATTGGTTAAACATTTTAACTGATTCAATTCCCATATTGACCCAATATTTTATGTTCACTCACGGTGTTGTTGCCCATCAAAAAACGTAAATCGTATGATTTACCTTATGAGCATAGCATTGACAAATAAATACGCAACACCAATATAAAATTTTTTTATTTGGACAGGAGGCAATCGATTGGTTGCTATGAAAAACACAGAACTCTATTTATAAAAAATCATGAAAATTCCGGAGGATATGAATGACCATGCATCACCAGAATCCTGATTAAAGAAAATGTTCTGCAGAATTGTATCGAACGACAACACCAAGTACACTTGGTTTTTAGTCACTTATACAATCAATTGATGAATAAATCGGATTCCTTTTATAACCTGGAAACTCTTGGTGGTATCCTATTATTTATTGCTGCAGTGCTTGCGATAATCGTTGCCAATTCCCCTTATCGTATTGGTTATGAGCATTTTTTGCATATTAATGGCAGTGTTTCTGTTGGGAATCTTTCCATAAAAAAACCGCTAATTCTATGGATCAATGATGGATTAATGGCTGTATATTTCTTATTGATTGGCCTTGAAATTAAACGGGAAATCAATCGGGGAATTTTGAGTAATAAAACCAATCTACTGGCTCCAGCCCTTACGGCATTAAGTGGCTTGCTCTTTCCCGCTTTAATCTTTGCTTTCTTTAATGCTCATAATCCAGTCTATCTAAAAGGATGGGCAATCCCTACCGCTACCGATATTGCATTTACTCTAGGAATCGTCTCTCTTTTAGGCTCACGTGTACCTTTTTCACTCAAAATTTTACTCACTGCCATCGCCATTTTTGATGATATGGCAGCCATTGTTATTATTGCGCTGTTTTATACTGCAAAGTTATCGCTTTTTTCTTTTTCACTGGCATTATTGTTTACCCTGATTTTGATTGGCTTAAATTATTTTAAATGTCGCCGCATTTCAGTATTCATGCTTTTTGGGGTAGCTCTGTGGATCGCCGTATTAAAATCTGGCGTTCATGCAACCCTTGCCGGGATTGTGATTGCCATGACCATCCCTGATGTAGGCAAGGAATCGATGCTGACGCGCCTAGAAGACGGTTTGCATCATTGGGTTGTCTTTTTCATTCTTCCCTTGTTTGCCTTTGCTAATGCAGGGATCACTTTTATAGGGCTTGATTTCTCAATATTTACCCACCCAGTGGTTTTAGGCGTTGGGCTAGGATTGTTTCTTGGAAAACAATTGGGTATTTTCTTATCTTTGGGCTATTTTGTTAAGTTCAAAAAACTTCTTAAGACAGATAAGGTGAATCTTGCTCAAGTTTATGGCATTGCACTTATTTGCGGCGTTGGCTTTACCATGAGTTTGTTTATTGGTTCTTTGGCTTACCAAAACAATGATTCAAGCTTAATGCCCATGGTTAAAATGGGCGTAGTGCTTGGTTCGTTTATATCAGGACTCACTGGATTTTTAATGTTAAAAATGGCCTCAATCAAACGATAACAAAGTATTTTTCTATAGGGACAAACCAATTTAATTAAGGAGAATAATCATGGAGAAAAAGATAGCAATTGTTACTGGTGGTACAGGAGGTATTGGTAGCGCTATTTGTCAACGATTAGCAACAGACTATTCTGTGATTGCCTGCTACTTCAAAAACGGCAATCATGAAGAAGCAATTCAATGGCAAAAAGAGCAACAACAAGCAGGATTTGAAATTGATATACTGTATGCGGATATTGCGCGGTTTAATGATTGTGAACAGCTGGTATCACTGGTTATGGAACGCTACGGTCGTATTGACGTATTGGTTAACAATGCAGGTGTGACTCAGGATTCCAGTTTAAAAAAGATGTCGCCAGAGCAATGGAAAAGTGTAGTGAATGCGAACCTCACCAGTGTATTTAACATGACGCGAAATACACTACCTGCCATGCTTGAGAAAGGGTATGGACGTATTATCTCTATTTCCTCAATTAATGGACGTAAGGGTCAGTTTGGGCAATGCAATTACGCAGCAACCAAGGCCGCATTGTTTGGCTTTACCAAAAGCCTGGCGCTTGAAGTAGCCAGCAAAGGCATTACGGTGAATACTATTTCGCCAGGCTATATTGAAACGCCCATGATTCGCAAAATGCGAGAAGACGTTTTAAATACTATAATTTCAGTCATACCGGTAGGGCGCTTGGGACTTCCGCAAGATGTTGCAGAGGCCGTTGCTTTTTTGGCATCCCCTGCATCGAGTTTTATCACTGGAGCTAATCTGGATGTCAATGGCGGCCAATACATGTAAAAAGCAAGGAGCAATTGCGGTTCAAATACGATTTTGAAACATTGCTCCAGCCCTTTCAAGGAGGAATAAGTAATGCACCGATTTCATAACATTTTATTCGTTAGCCATGGAATTAAGAACGAAACAGAAGCCTTACAGCTGGCGTTAAAATTAGCTTCTAAAAACGAGGCACAGCTTCATATTTTAATTACCTGCCCTCCTTTTCCTGATACGCTTAGTGAGTACAAAACTTCTTATGAAGCATCATTGATTGACAAAATGAACAAAGCCATTCAATTGGCCAAATCAGGGCTTGGGGTATCTAAAAAGAAAATTCCCATCGATATTGAAGTGGATTGTGGCACAACGGGTTTGGGGAGCAATGGAACAGCCAACCGACTTAAGGACTATATTGGTCTTTTAATATCTATAATTCGGTATGTTTCATTTTATAGGATTGTAAACTGTGAAGTTGTTCAAGTATTTTCATTGAATACAGATAGATAACCAATTTTTTTCATCATTAGTAATTAAGTTTTCAAATTACCTATAATAGAACAAATAGTTTTATTGTTTTATTCAATATCTATGATGAATTCTTTAAAAACCTTTATTTTTAGGTAACAATGACGCTTTAACATTACGGCTCTGAAGAAAACTATGAATAAGGGGTATAAATAAATGGGCTGCTCCACTTGTCCTTCTCACAAAGAACCAATGCCCAAACTGTGGCATAATCCTAAAGTCATTACGGCAGCAATAGCCGGTATATTATTAACTATTGGTTTTGTAGGCTCATATTTGACACTACCAAGGATAATTGCTAACGGGTTTTACATAGGCGCGGTGTTAATTGGTGGATATTATTTCGCACGGGAAGCTATAGAAGAATTTTTCAAAGAACATGAAATCGGTATTGAGTTTTTGATGTCTACCGCTGCTATTGTTGCTGGTGTGATGGGACAATGGGCAGAATCGGCAACACTGGTTTTTTTATATTCTATTTCTGAAGCAGCAGAGGGTTATGCTGGTGAAAGGGCGCGACATGCTATCAGAGTATTGATGGAACTTGCCCCAAAATCCGCATTAGTCCGACGTAATAATAGCGAGTTCCTAATACCTTTAGAAGACATTCAAATTGGAGATGAGTTTATTGTTCGTCCTGGTGAAAGCATCGCTACAGATGGAGAGGTCATATCTGGACATTCTAGTGTAAACCAAGCGCCTATCACGGGTGAATCAATTCCTGTTGAGAAATTTGTGGGAAATAAAGTATTTTCTGCAACTATTAACGGCGAGGGGACTCTTACTATTCGCGCTACCAAAAAATTTGCTGAGAACACGTTATCTCGTATTATTTTTCTTGTTGAAAAAGCACAGGATAAAAAAGGTCGCAGTCAACGATTTATAGAGCGTTTTGGCAATCTCTACAGTCCATTCGTTCTTTTAGCAGGGGTACTAATAGCTACCCTACCTCCTCTATTTGGGCTGCATTGGCAAGAATGGGTGCTACGTGCAACGGTGTTTATTGTTGCAGCTGCACCATGTGCTTTAGTAATTTCTATCCCAATTACCCTTGTAGCTGCTCTTGGTACAGCCAGTCGAAACGGAATATTACTTAAGGGTGGGATATATTTAGAAAAATTGGTTCAAATAAAGGTTATTGCGCTTGATAAAACAGGAACCTTAACACAAGGACAACCCAAGGTCACCGATATCATTTCGTTAAATAATTATACTCAGAACCAAATATTAAATGTAGCTGCCACCCTTGAATCGCGTTCCCAGCATCCACTGGCACATGCCATTTTACAACAAGCAAAGGCAGAAAGTGTTGCATATAAACCTGTTGAACATTTTAAGTCATTGACTGGTTCAGGGGTTCAGGGTTTTATAAATGGAGAACAATTTTATATTGGCAATCCAAAATTATTTATTGATATGGGTCTATTGGTAGAAACTGTAATTCAAGAAATAAATAAATTACAGACCGTTGGAAAGACTGTCGTATTAGTAGGAACAGATAAGGAAATTCTCGGTTTAATTGCAATTACTGATCCTCTAAGATCTACAGCAAGGCAGATGGTATCGTCCCTAAAATTGATGGGTATTGAGCGTGTTGTTATGCTCACTGGAGATAACTCGATAACTGCCGCGTCAATTGGAGTTCAAGCAGGTGTAGATGAAGTATTCTCTGATTTATCACCAGAAGATAAGACACGAAAAATTGAGGAACTGGAAAGACGTTACGGTAAGGTAATGATGGTTGGCGATGGAGTAAATGATGCTCCAGCACTTGCAGCAGCACATGTAGGAGTTGCAATGGGCGCCGCTGGAACCGATGTTGCATTAGAAACTGCGGATGTAGCATTAATGGGTGATAATTTATTAAAATTACCTTATCTCATCGAGTTTAGTCATCGAACCTGGAATATAATTTTACAAAATTTAGGACTATCTATAATTGTTATTAGCTCTCTTATTGTCGGGGCGGTAACTGGCTATTTTACGTTGCCAATAGCAGTTTTAGCCCATGAAATAAGTGAGCTTATTGTTATTGCAAGTGGTCTTCGCATGTTAAAATCTTAACTGTAGATGAGCGCATTACAATGCGCTTAATACTCTCTCCAGTTTTTGTCTTACTTCTCCAGCGACCAGATTGATCTCAGGATTGCCGACCAATTCTAATACTGATTTTGGATCCATAAATTCAATATGCACTTTGCCTATATCATCCTGGCGTACAACCACATTACATGGTAGAAGCAAACCTATAGATGGCTCCTTTTCTAAAGCATGATGGGCAAATTGCGGATTGCATGCACCAAGAATTTGATAGGGAGGCATATCTTTATTTAATTTTTTTTTCAAAGTTGCTGACACATCTATATTTGTAAGAACTCCAAATCCCTCTTTTTGCAGTTCTTCAGTAACTTTTTTAATTGCATCATCAAATGAATACAATACTTCTTTTCCAAATCCATATTTTATATTGATCATTCTTTATCCATAAAAATTAACTCAAACCATACCAGATGTTATCATTAATAAATAATTCTTAATATTAAGAATACCATAGGATTGGGGATCTGTAGTGAATTATTCTTGTTGTAAACGATAAATTGTTGCTTTATGGACATTAAACGTTTTTGCAATCTCACTTACCGATTTATCTTCTTGCAAAAGCCGCTTGGCCAATGACTTTTGTTCTTTATTCATTTTTTCAGGTCGTCCAAAACGAACTCCACGTTGCTTTGCAGCTGCGCGACCCGCACCAGTACGTTCACGAATTAAGTCACGCTCAAATTCTGCAATACCTGCGAATACGGTCATGATCATTTTACCGGCATGAGAAGTGGTATCTGCCCAAGGCTCGGAAAGCGAACAAAAGGAAGCCTCTGTTGTTCTTATGCAGTCTATTAATTCTAATAAATGCTGGGTTGAACGCGCCAATCTATCCAATTTCCAAACAACGACTACATCTTCAGGTCGAAGCTGATCAAGTAATCGTTGTAATTCTGGACGATCTCTTTTTGCACCAGAAATTTTTTCCTGATAGATACGTTTACAACCAGCTTCTTTTAGTGCAACTAATTGCAACTCTAAATTTTGATCCGTGGTTGAAACGCGAGCATACCCAATTTTCATAACTAATCCCTAATATTTTATTTGCAAATCATATCGCAAAACAATAGACTTTTGCATCTGATTTTTGCAACGAATTTAAACCTTTAAATAAAGGCATTCAAATTCCGTTGCAAAACTTCTAAGTTTAGCAACAACACCTATTGATTTTGGATAAACATGCCTGTTAGTTTTCTCTCCCCAGTACAATGTGACAATTACGCTAAATATCCTACTGACCTACCACCAGATATCGTAGATAGCCTTTTTTTCCTCGATGATCAGGATATGGAGTGGATTGCAAACAAGCGTGGTGACTTCAGCAGGTTAGGTTATGCATTACAGCTGACAACAGTTCGATTTATTGGAGCTTTTATTTCCGACTTGAATCAGATTCCTCGTGTGGTAATTGAGCGAGTTGCTATTCAAATCAAGGTTAATGATCCTGAAAGTTGCATATCAATGTACATGAAAAGTGAGCAGCGTTGGCGTCATGCTGTTGAAATTCGAGCGCGTTATGGCTATATAGAATTTGCTGAAAAAGGTAGTCGTTATCGTCTTGGTCGCATATTATGTGCACTATGCTGGACTGGTACTGACAGACCTGGAGTGCTTTTTGATCATGCAGTGGGTTGGCTATCGACCAACAAAATATTGTTACCAGGTATTACAGTTCTTGAGCGTTTTGTTGCAGAAATTCGCTCCAGGATGGAGTCTCGCTTATGGCGAATGTTGATTAAAAATTTAAGCGCATCACAACAGGAAAAACTGAATGACCTCTTGGTGGTAGAGGATGACGAACATCTGTCATTGCTTGATAAACTGCGTAAAGGTCCGGTTAGCATCAGTAGCACAGCTCTTGTGCAAGCATTAAAACGGGTTGAGTCTGCCCGCAACATTAGTGTTGAATTACCACTGTACCGCATCCCCGCCTGTAAAATAGCAACACTTGCACGCTTTGCTAATACGGCAAAAATTACAGCCATCAACCGCTTGCCGTTTGAGCGTAAAATGGCGACGCTCGTTGCTTTTGCGAATCATTTTGAGTCAGACTCCCAAGATGATTCTCTGGACGTGCTCAGTATGGTATTGCGTGATTTATTCTCAAAGGCCAAGCAAGAAAATAAAAATACACGACTGCGAACTCTTAAAGATCTCGATCAAGCTACAGCCACATTGGTCGATGCATGTAAATTACTACTGAATACAGAATTATGTGATCATGAAATTCGGGACACAATTTATACAACAGTAGGTCATGAAGCGCTTGTATCTGCAGTTGAAAATGCCACTGCCTTAATCAGGCCGCCAAGTAATGTGTTTTATCATGAGCTTGAACAAAAGGAAAAAACAGTTCAGAAATTTTTACCTTCGCTCCTTCGAGTAATAAATTTTGATAGTAATCAAGCGGGAAAACCTCTTCTTGCCAGTCTTGAATGGTTAAAGGGAAAACAAACGGATGAACCGCCAATGGAGATTATTGGAACATCATGGAAACGTAATATTGTTATTAAAAATGAATGTAGCGTTATCAATTGGCCACAAGACGAACCACGACCCACTTATCGCGTCATAAAGAAACTTGTAAAAACCCAAGATGGTATCATTTTGCATAACGATAAACTTTTATATGCTGACCTTATCAATAAAAAAATTAAGGAAATCGTTGTACCAGAGAAAAAACAATCTCAAGTTGAGAAATTGAAAAAATCCATTTTAAACATGAAGGAAGTTCAAAAAAACGCAAATAATAAAGAGCTTGCATTAATAACATCAATAACTGGCCGGGATAGCAATAGAACTACAATTGACCGAACAGCATATATATTTTGTGTTCTTGATAAATTGCAATCGGCACTGAAACATAGGGATGTGTTCATAAGTCCGAGTTGGCGGTATGCTGATCCAAGAGCCAATCTTTATTCTGGCTCAGAGTGGGAGGCAATACGTCCTATGATTTGCCGCTCATTAAATTTAACAATTGACCCAATGTTAGCCATAACAAGCCTTACAGATGAACTACATCAAGTGTATCGGTTAGTTGCTGCAAATATTGATAATAACCCTGCTGTTCGATTTGAAACAGTTAAGGGTAATGAGGAGCTGATTCTAACTCAGCTTGATGCACTTGATGAGCCTCCATCATTAAAAGCATTGAGAGCTGCTGTAAAAGCCAAATTACCACGTGTCGATTTACCCGAGATGGTACTTGAGATAGCCACACGTACTGGATTTGCGGATGGATTTACCCACATCAATGAAGGAAGTGCGCGTGCTGAGGATCTATTAATCAGTTTATGTGCTGAATTGCTAGCAGACGCTTGCAATACTGGACGAGAACCGTTTGTTCGTGAGGACATACCTGCTTTAAAAAGAGATAGATTGGTATGGGTTGATCAAAATTATATTCGAAATGAAACGATAATGGCGGTCAATGCCATTTTAGTTTCTGCTCAAAATCAAATTCCATTAGCTAAGAAATGGGGCGGAGGCGATATTGCATCGGCTGATGGCATGCGCTTCGTTGTACCGGTTAGAACAGTGCACGCTGCTCCAAATCCAAAATATTTTAAATCAGGTCGTGGTGTCACTTGGTACAATCTAATCTCTAATCAACGAACTGGCTTAAATGCTGTAACAGTACCTGGCACTTTACGTGATAGCCTAATATTGTTAGGCGTTGTTCTTGAGCAACAGACGGAATTACAGCCAACGCGGATCATGACAGATGCAGGCGCATACAGTGATATTGTATTTGGACTGTTTCGTTTGTTGGGACTTCGTTTCAGTCCGCGATTGGCTGATATGGGTGGTGCTAGATTCTGGCGGATTGATCCGTTGGCTGATTATGGAAAGCTCAATGTACTTGCAAAAAGTCGTATAAATATAAATCTTGTTCCTCCTGAGTGGGATGATATTTTACGTTTATTGGCTTCATTAAAACTCGGGAGAGTTCCCGCAGAAGGCATTATGCGCACTCTTCAAGTTGCTGATAAACCAACTCGTTTAGCCAAAGCAATTGCCGAAATTGGGCGAATTGACAAAACTATCCACATGCTCAATTATCTTCATGATGAGTCATTCCGTCGTCAGACTTTGGTACAACTAAATTTGGGCGAAGGCAGACACAGTTTAGGTCGTTCTGTTTTTCATGGTAAGCGAGGAGAACTTCATCAGCGGTATCGTGCAGGGCAAGAAGATCAGTTAGGTGCCCTTGGACTGGTTTTAAATATCATTACACTTTGGAACACTATTTACATGGATGCTGCCATTAATCAATTACGACAAGAAGGCTTCCCCGTATACGATGAAGATGTAGCCAGACTGTCCGCATATGGATATGGTCATATTAATATGCTCGGACGATATTCCTTTGCCATGCCAGATGAGGTAAAACGTGGTGAGTTAAGGCCATTAAGAACAACAGAAAAGCCTTAAGTCGGTTGGCTGTTCCATTGCTCCCCAAGCCCGCACAACACCTGACATCCGAATCATTCGCCATGTCCTTAAAAATTCACATGATCTTCTCATCAAAGAAGCGGAAACACGAGAAGGTATGAAAGGCTTTAAAGCACTGGACATGGAACTATTGCGCAAATGCCCCTGTGCCTTGTTTCTTTATCGTCCGCTTAAGCACACGCAACAGGATATTCGCATTGCAGTGGCTATTGATCCCAAAGATGAAGAAGCAGAAGCCCTGGACCTTTCGCTTCGCTTATTAGAAGTTGCTCATTCATTAAACGTCCGTTATCAGGGTAAATTAAGTATTATTTCCTGTTGGGAATTTGCGCTGGAAAGTTACTTACGGGATAGTGTGTGGTTAAAAATATCTAAAGAAGAATTAGATAGAATAGTCGCTGAAGAAAAACATGTTCATGGATTGCTCTTGCAAGAGCTCATTAAACGGTCTCAAATTTCTGGAGCATACCAAATTGACCATCTGAAAGGACAACCAGAAGAGGTTATCCCCGCCATCATAACCCATAAAAGAATCGATATTTTGGTGATGGGCACCGTCGCACGCACCGGGATATCTGGATTTATGATTGGCAATACTGCGGAAAACATCTTGCAAGACATTGATTGCTCGTTACTGGCATTAAAACCACAAGGTTTTGTATCCCCAGTAAAAGCCTATTAATCAGGGAAAAGAGGACCATGGTGGAATCAAAAAACAACATCCCAGAGCTCTGCTGGCATGAGCAGTCAGCAGAAGCAATTCTCGCGACATTAAATACTACATCAGAATTCGGTTTAAGCGAGGACGAATCGAAAAACAGATTAAAACGTTATGACCTCAATTGTTTACCGGAACCTCAAAGAAAAAATGTTTATTTTCGCTTCTTGCTCCAGTTTCATAACATCCTCATCTATGTGTTACTAGGGGCTGCTCTGGTGACTTTACTCTTGCAACATTGGATAGATACTGGCGTTATTTTAGCAGTCGTCATCATCAATGCCCTAATCGGTTT
Organism: Legionella sp. PC997; assembly: GCF_014109825.1. Classification (NCBI taxonomy): domain Bacteria; kingdom Pseudomonadati; phylum Pseudomonadota; class Gammaproteobacteria; order Legionellales; family Legionellaceae; genus Legionella; species Legionella sp. PC997. Next base: position 41,278 of record NZ_CP059577.1, on the reverse strand, counting down.
TATCCAGGAAGGAAAAGCAGAAAAAGCACTGGACGCGATTCGGAAAATGCTGTCCCCTACGGCTACCGTATTACGGGATGGCGAACGACGGCGTATTGCTGGTGAGGAGCTTGTGCCAGGCGATATTGTTTTGCTGGAAGCAGGAGATAAAGTTCCTGCCGATGTACGCTTAATAAAATCTCATGGACTCACCATCCAGGAGGCCATCTTAACTGGTGAATCCATTCCGGTTGAAAAACACATTCATTCAGTCCCAAGAAATGCCGTATTAGGTGACAGGACTTGTATGGCATTTAGTGGGACCCTGGTAACCAATGGTCAGGGCAAAGGCATTGTGGTGGCCACAGGCTCATCCACTCAAATTGGACATATTAGTGGGCTATTGTCAAAAGTAGAGTCTTTAACCACACCCTTAGTCCTACAAATGGGGCTGTTTGCAAAATGGCTGACTTTGTTCATTTTATTGATTGCGGCACTCCTTCTTGCGTATGGGTATTTTGTTCAACATCACCCGTTTGTTGAATTGTTTATGGTCGTGGTTGGTTTATCGGTTGCGGCTATCCCGGAAGGTCTTCCTGCCGTTCTTTCAATTACCTTAGCTATTGGTGTGCAGGCTATGGCGCGACGACATACCATTGTACGTCGACTACCTGCCATTGAAACCTTAGGCGCGGTATCGGTTATCTGTACGGATAAAACAGGTACCCTCACTCTAAATGAGATGACCGTGTCTTCGGTTATAACCAGCAGCCACCTATTTACTCTCGACAGCACCGGTTACGAGCCGGTCGGTGCCCTGATGTTGAATGAACAAATCATTGATCATAACGAGCACCCTGTACTGAAAAAACTGGCCCATGCAGCAATTCTTTGCAATGACGCCATGCTTCGTGAACATGAAGGATGTTGGTCTGTGGATGGGGACCCTATGGAGGGCGCTTTGTTAACCTTTGCAGGTAAGACGGGACTTGTCCTTAAAGAGGAAAACGAATCCTGGAGGCGTACCGATATCATTCCTTTTGATGCCAAGCATCGCTTCATGGCAACTCTTCACCACGACCATTTCAATCATGCGATGGTCATGGTGAAGGGAGCTCCTGAGCAGATTTTGGGTATGTGTCAAGTTCAACAAACAGACTGGGGTGGAACAGAGCCATTAAATGAGTCTTACTGGAAAGAGCAGATGGAAATGATTGCAGCAAGTGGACAGCGCATCCTCGCTTTTGCTGTCAGAAAAATAAAGCCAGAACATATCGTTTTGGAGTTCGCTGATGTTGAAGGGAATCTCACGTTACTTGGGATGGTTGGACTGATTGATCCGCCCAGACCTGAAGCCATTGCAGCAGTGGCAGAATGCCATACAGCGGGCATTCAAGTAAAAATGATCACAGGCGATCATGCCAGTACAGCGGTTGCTATTGGCCGGCAAATAGGACTTAAAAATTTGGATAAGGTATTAACAGACATTGATTTGGATAACATGGATGACGCCGTACTCAGAAATGCTGTATTGCTAACCGATATTTTTGCCCGAACAAGTCCTGAACATAAACTAAGGCTGGTGATGGCATTGCAATCACATGGAATGACTGTGGCCATGACCGGCGATGGGGTCAATGATGCGCCTGCGTTAAAACGAGCAGATGCAGGAATTGCTATGGGGAGAAAAGGCAGTGAAGTCGCCAAAGAGGCGGCTGAATTTGTACTGGTGGATGATAATTTTGCTTCCATTGTAGCCGCTGTACGTGAAGGCCGTACTGTTTATGATAATCTTAAAAAAGTGATTAGCTGGACTTTACCCACCAATGCGGGTGAGTCAATGACGATTATCCTGGCTCTGCTGTTAGGTCTAAGCTTGCCGGTAACGCCGATTCAAATTTTATGGATCAACCTGATTACCGCAGTGACTCTTGGCATTGCCCTGGCCTTTGAGCCGACCGAAGAAGGGACCATGCAAAGACCACCACGCCCTCGAAACGAGCCTTTACTGACCGGCAGCTTGGTATGGCATATGCTTCTGGTTTCTATTCTCTTTATTTGTGGCGTCTTTGGACTCTATTTTTATGCGCTCGATCGCGGTTACTCGCTTGAGTTGGCACGCACAATCGCATTAAACACACTGGTTGTTCTTGAGATTTTTCATTTGTTTTATATTCGCAATATTTATGGAACATCACTCACATGGAACGCAGTACAAGGGACCAAAGTGGTTTGGATGGCGGTCATTGTGATTACTGTGGCACAGTTTGCAATCACCTATTTCGCTCCTTTACAAACCATATTTGTTACTGAAAGTATCCCCTTTGGGGATGGCGTACTCGTCGTTCTAACCGGCGCACTGTTTTTTGCTGTGCTTGAAATTGAAAAGCAACTGCGGTTAAAGCTGATTGCTGTTCGCAAGAGTTAGACTTAAAGAAAATCCATATGACTCATTTGCTTTTCTACAATATTTAATACATTAATAGTTGCTTTGATGTATTGACCATCGAGAAATGTTTTGTGTGCTTTATTAAAATCTGCAACAAACTCTCTTCCAAGACTTTTACATTCATCAAAGTTTGTTCGATTCATTGTCGCAGTTATTGTGCTATTAAAATCTTCTACATTATGACTAATGTATTTTTTGGTTAATTCTGCACATGCCGTGGAAATGTGAATAAAAATGAGTAAAGAAATAGTTAATATTCTGTCCATAGTGATCGTTATATACCCGAGTCATAACAGGGCGTGAATTATATACGAAGATGAACTGAATTCAGAGTATATTAAAGATTAAATATCCTTTACAGCGCATTCAACGGACTTTAGTAAAGCATGTTTCAATTCATTGGCGCAGATTGGGTTAATTTGTAGATGGCGGTAATAAATCATAGGTGACGTGGTCAAATCTATGAAACTACGTCATTTTTTATACATAATTTGCTTTAAAAAAGAGGATATTGAATGTCTACGGTGCCTATTTCGTTAATTAAATTATAATAGTTTTCATTTGTAGAGTATGTTAGCGTCAAGAAAGATGTATCTTGTTTGTGGTCTAAGCTAATTGTGGTATGTTCAAATCCTCCTGGAAATACAATTGAAGGTGTGTCTTTTTTTGTAAGTTTAGTATCGATTTCAAATCCAAGAAAAAGATAATAATTTTCATTTCCTTTTATAAAGGCATTTTCTATCATGACTCCCTTCAAGTCGGTGTCATTGTTTCTTTTAAAAAACATAACTGGTTCGCCTTTGGAATTGTATTCTCTTAAGTGTTGTTTTAAATAAGTATCATTGTACCAATATGCCGTAAACTTTAAATTTAAAAATTCAGGTATTTGGATGTCATAGAAAGTTTTTTTATCATTTGCATTGTGTGTGTCGATTGGTTTTTCTTAACTACGTGGGTATCAAGTACAGACTTATTATTTTAATCTAACAGAAGAATTAATTTTGGGAAAAATAGATGGTTTGGATTACATCTTAAGCAAATCAGCAACCCGCAATTCCTGCAAGTGGGGTTCGCCTATTGCCTCATAAGTGAATGTTACCGAAGGGTCTTTCGAATATCTAATTTTGAATATCTCATTTTATTAATATATTTTAAAATGGGCTATAATTGATTATTCGAAAGTTAAATTGAAATGACATTAGTATAATGAAAATTCAATCTTTTCAATACATCCAAAATCTGGGATGGAGCATTCAGAAATTTCCTGAACTGGACTCCGAAAGTACATTCGTTTTAGTTTTTGCCAGTCCAAACTTTAGAAATAATGCAAAACCAATTGAACAATTAGCCCAAGCTTATAAAAAATCAAAAATCATAGGTTGTTCCACCGCAGGGGAAATTTTGGGGCCTAATATTTTTGATAACAGTATTTCCGTTGCTGTGGTTCAATTTGAATCCACAAAACTACAGCTCGCAAAGGCTGAAGTAAAAAGAACTGAAGATTCTTACGAGGCCGGTGCCCAATTGGCAAAATTATTGCATCAACATCAGAAACCCAAGGGTATTTTTATTTTGTCTGACGGCTTACATGTTAATGGTTCCGAATTAATCAAGGGCTTAAACAAACACTCAGCTAAAGAAGTCATTATTACTGGAGGACTTGCTGGTGACGGTGCTGATTTTAAAAATACCTGGCTTATCTATGAAGGACAAATCGTTGACCACTGCATTGCAGCCATAGGGTTTTATGGCGAGCAAATCCACATAGGATATGGGTCGCAAGGCGGTTGGGATATTTTTGGTCCAGAAAGATTCATTACCCACTCTAAAGGAAATATTCTTTATGAATTAGACCATCAACCGGCATTAAAACTCTATAAAGCTTATCTTGGTGAGAGGGCTTCTGAATTACCGGCTTCTGGTTTGCTTTACCCACTTGCTATCCGTAATTATTTTGATCCAGATTCTCAGTATATTGTACGCACTATTTTGGGTATTGATGAAAACAGCCAATCCTTAGTTTTTGCTGGAGACGTACCTCAAGGATACCATGCTCGATTAATGCGTGCCAATTTTGATAGACTCATTGAAAGTGCGAATGATGCAAGTGAAAGCGCTAATAATCTTCTTTTTGAAAATAGGGACTTAAAAGAAGAGCCCGTTTTGGCAATTGATATTAGTTGTGTTGGCAGAAGACTACTATTAGGTGAGCGCACTGAGGAAGAAACAGAAACTACATTGCAATCAATGCCCAAGGGATCAACTCAAATTGGCTTTTACTCTTATGGTGAATTGTCACCATTGACCGTTGGCAATTGTGAATTACATAACCAAACAATGACCATTACTCTTTTATTAGAGAACCATAGGTAATGGACTATAAAAATATGTATCCAATTCCGCTTTTCAAAGCCATTTTGTTTGCTCACAATCAACGAAAGAGAAATGAGCCGCCTCACTCGCTGACAATAGAGGTAGCTGGCGAATTATTTTGTTTCAACAATAATACAAAAGGTAACATAATCAGAAAACTCCACATGATAAACGCGAATGTATTGATATAAGAGAGCATTAGCGATTGTTTACCTAGCTCATTCAATAATAAGGCAGCGGCTTGTGGATCCGTGGCTTTAAGATGCCAGGGGCGTAGGTATTCCATTAATGCTGGATTGTAGGGTTGAATTGAGCCTGCGATTTGATTCCAGGCCATTTGAGTGTGGCGACTTAAGAAGGTGATAGTAATGGAAATCCCTACAGAAGAGCCTATGGTACGTAATAGGCTGTACAGTCCAGCCGCTTCGGCACGAGAAGAAACCGGTAAGGTTGAAAATGCTACAGAGGATAATGGAACGAAAATCAAGCCCAATCCAAATCCTTGGAGTATTAATGGCCAAATGAGCCAGGCTAGACTAACCTCTTGGGAGTAATGAGTCGTGATATAAATCCCGGAAGCACTGAGTAACACTCCTATCGAAATTAACCAGCGAGGTTGAACTTGATTAATTAATTTACCAACAATCATCATGCTGAACATACTGGCAATCCCGCGGGGCGCCATGATTAATCCTGCGATTAAAACGGGATAATTCAGTAAACCTTGTAGCATTTGGGGTTGGATAACCATTGTTCCATACATACCCAATCCCAAGATGGCCAGTAATAGACTGGAAAGAACAAAATTACGATCTTGAAAAATAGAAAGGTCAAAGAGGGCATTGGATTTGTTTTTGATGCTGTACGCTATGAATCCACATAAACTGATGAGACCTAAAAATGTGGCAGTGCGAATATCCAAGGCGGCAAACCAATCCATTTGATTGCCGCGATCAAGAACATATTGAATGGAGCCTACTGCCAACGCAATGAGTATCATGCCAATCCAATCCATCTTGCGTTCCTTTTTAAGAGTATCCGGAACAAAATGGAATACCATCAGTGTTGCCGCAATCCCAAATGGAATATTGACATAAAATGTCCATCGCCAACTGGCAATGTCAGTAAGATACCCACCCAGCGACGGACCTAAGATAGGGCCTACCATGACGCCCATACCCCAAATGGCCATGGCTTTACCGCGTTCATTATCTGGAAAAATGTCAGTCAAAATGGCTTGGGATAAAGGAACCAACCCAGCACCAAAAATGCCTTGAAGCAATCTAAATACCACCATTTGTACGATAGAGGTTGCTGCACCACACAAAGCGGAGGTAAGGGTAAACCCTATAATTGATAAAAGAAGGTAGGCTTTTCGGCCAAACCTATCTGTAAAATAACCGGTTAAAGGCATGAAAATGGCAGAAGCTACTAAATAACTGGTTAAGGTCCAGGTTATTTCATCGGGGCTTGCGCCTAATGAACCCTGCATATGAGGCAGTGCGACATTAACTATGGTCGTGTCCAATACTTGCATCAGGGTAGCTGCCATGATGGCTACGGTAATTATCCAGCGTTGTGAGGCGGATAAAGAGTCCGAAGGATTATTCATGAGGTTTTACTCACTTGCTTGGACTGTAAATCGATGGATACCTTGGCTGAAGTGCCCAGGCGCAAAGGATATTGGGAGTCCGGTTTGATGATTTGCACGCGGACAGGGACGCGTTGTGTTACTTTGACCCAGTTTCCAGTGGCATTTTGTGGTGGCATTAATGAAAACGCCGTGCCGCTTCCACCGCTAATGCTGTTGACCACCCCAATGAATTGTTTATGGGGATACATGTCGATTTTAATGGTTGCTCGTTGATTTGGTTGGATGTGTTCCAGTTCTGTTTCTTTAAAATTAGCATCCACCCAAAAGGTGGTGTCATCAATCATCGCAAACAGGGGCTGGTTTTCTGAAACGACATTGCCCACCCTGAGAGACAGGTTGCTCACCCAACCACTTGTTGGAGCGAGCACACGGGCATAGGATAGTCTCAATTTGGCTTCTTTGAGTTTGGCTTCTGAAAGTCTCAAAGCTGCTTTGGCGCTTTTAAGTTTTGCTTTAACATCATCTCCGGCTTGACGAGACATCACTTCGCTTTTGACTAACTCTCGGGTTCGAATGGAAGTGGCTTCGGCATGTTGCAGATTGGTCTTATCAATGAGATATTGGGCCTCAGCTTGTTCCACTGCGACTTCAAAAGGCGTGCGGTCTAACTCAAACAGCAGTTGCCCTTTTTCAACAAATTGATTGTTCTCCACATAGAGGTGTTTTACCGGGCCGGTTACTCGGGATGCAATTTGGACTACATTTCCATTAATATAGGCATCTTCTGTACTGACATACCGTTGAGCAAGAGTCCAGAAATAAATGCTGGCTAAGGTGATTAATGTGAGACTTAAGACGATTAGAAAACGTTTCCATGAATGCGTTTTATTGCGCCACTTGTGCAGGATTGATTTCTTCAGAAGGGTTGGGTTATTCATAAGATTCCTCGGCGGTTTTCTTAATTTTTTGTAGTGTGGCAATACATGCTTCTAATTCTGCTTCAGATAAAGGAGCAAGTAATTCCTTAGAAAGTTCCTCTGCGGTATTTTGTATCTGGTCAAGAGTCAATGTGGCTTTTTCAGTAAGGCAGATGACTTTGACGCGGCGATCGTAGTCTGCATCTTGTCGAATCACCCATCCTTCTTTAGTGAGGCGATCGATTAAACCGACAATAGTCGGCGCCTCAATGCCTAGCTTTTTAGCAAGTTGGATTTGTGTCAATGGGTATTTCGTCATGGAGAGAAGGAGCAATGCCCGCCATTTTGCCTGGCTAAGGCCTAATGGTTTTAAGCGTTTATCAAGTAAATTTCGCCAAGTGGCTGCGGTTTCATATAATACCATAGGGAACGCGTTCATATTGTATAGCCCGTTGTTAACTAATGATTTGTAACTCATTTCATTTAATTCTAAAATTTTCTCTGACTTAGTTAAAAAAGGAAAAAGTATTTCAATTCATTCACAGAGCGAATGACCCCCATTTTTTGCACATTCCTTATTTTTGCTAGTTCATTAATCCACCTCATTGATTCCTAATAAACAAGGTGCACGAGGTTTAAGGATAGAGCCCTCCACCTAAAGCAAGATACAGTTGAATGGTGTCTTGATACCTTTGTGCTTGAGCATTGACATAGCCCAAACGCGATTGAGCATACAATCGTTCCGCATCAAGCACTTCTAAAACGCCAACCACGCCTGCAGTAAAGCTCAATCTGGCCACACGTAGAGACTCTTTGGCGGTCAGCACCGCTTTTTTCTGTAATGCAAGTTCCTCTGCATCGTGTTTTAAGGCATACAACAGGTCGCTCACTTGATAAAATGCTTTAAGTACTATGTGTTGGTATTGAGCCAAAACCGATTGGTAGGCATGGATGGAGGCTCGGCGTTGTGCACGCAATGTCCCTCCAGAAAAAACAGGAGTTGTTAAATTACTCAAAAGACTCCATGCATTAGGAGAAATACTTGATAGAGCGCTGGGAATTACTCCCTCCTGTAAGAGTGTGGCAGAAAGGGTGATGTTGGGATAAAGACGTGCCGTAGCGATTCCAACATCCGCACTGGCTGCATGCAAACTCGCTTCCGCAGCGAGGATATCCGGCCTTTTATGAGCAAGCGTTGATGGCAGTTCTAATGGCAGTTTTTTAGGCAAAGTAAAGTCTTTTAACTGAAAAACTAAATCCTTCTGTGAACGCGGTGGCAGTGTACCTAAAAGAACATTGAGTGTGTTTTGTGCAACACGAAGTTGTTGATAGAGAGAGGGCAATAAAGTTTCATCATTGGTTAACTGGCTTTGCGCGCTTAAAACATCACTTCGAGAAGACGAACCCACACTAAAGGATTTTTGAATCAGCTGTAGATTTTTCTTGTCATCCTGGATAATGTCCTTAAGTACATCGATGCGTGCTTTTATTGTCGCAAGGGTTAAAGACGTTGTGGCGATGTTACCGGTTAATGTCAAAAATGCGGCATCCAGCTCATGTTGTTGATATAAAGCTAATGCCTTTTGCTTTTCAATGGTGCGACGTGTTCCACCAAAGACATCGAGCGTATAAGAAGCATTAGGACCTATTTGATAATAGGAAAAGGGTTCAATTCGGAGATTAACGGGTCCAAATGTGGCAGGACCATATTGTTGCCTTCCGACGGTCGCATTGAGCCCGGCTTGAGGCCATAACTGGCCTTGGGAGGCCGCAACCAACTCTTTGGCTTGTGCCAAGGATTCTCGCATGGCCGCCAGAGAATAATTATGCTGGATGCCTTGCTCCATCAGGTGATTGAGCGCTGGGGAATGAAATTCTTTCCACCAGGTTCGTGACGTTTTATTCTTCAGTGCTACGTGTTGATTGCCCAATTGATATGTTGATTTAGAGGTGTAGGCTTGGTTTCTTAATGGTGAGGGTCTTACAAAATCAGGCCCAACAGTGCATGAGCATAAAGCCATTGCCCCTGTTAACCCAATCAACTTGTGGTAAGCGGATTTCATATGCTTCTCCATTTCAATCTGGAGGACACAGGGTGGATAGGGATTCTCTTACAATCAAGGGATGTTGCCCCAGCAGGTTTTAAGTACGATTTATTCATGACCTGCCCTACTCTGAGTCGCTTAATTGACGTCTCAAAGAGGGTAGGATGCTGCGTAAGGAGCAATGGATTTTTTACCCTTAAGAAGGGGAATAGCCAGGCTCGATGGGCCTGACCAAAATTCAACTGTTTTGAGATTGTATCGAGCAAATAGAGCCAACCAAGGCTAATTTCATGCACTAACAGAGTGAAGCGCCTCATTTCCAAAAACCAATTAACAAACTAATAATTAGCATGCTAACATAAATTAAAATCAAGCGATAGAGGATAAGCGCTTAAAATATTATCTCAATTAGTGAATTAGAGCGGATGGCTTCTTCTTTCTCCGCAAAGCTTTATTTATTTGGATTAAGTAAGCTATGATGCAAGGTGGCTGCGATTAGAGAATTTATTCACAAGTTGCAGTGATAGAACAAGAATTAACTCTTTATTTTCTCGAAAAGGCAACACCTAATTCCATTGCTGGAGCAACAAATTGAATATTTTTCTGGCCATAGGGCTCTTTATCATAGGACTTCTATTGGTGATTTGTTTTGCTGAGAAACTGGTGAAAGGAGCCGTGGGAACTTCGGCCAGTTTTGGAGTTTCTACTTTTTTCATCAGCGTTGTTTTTATTGGTTTCGACCCAGAAAACTTAGCCATTGGAGCCGTCGGTGCGTTTAACGAAATGGCAGGCATTGCCTTAGGTTCAATCATCGGTGCCACCATGGTCGCGATTGCACTAGCCTTTGGCATCACCGCATTAATTGCACCGATGACATTTAAGCAAACACCAAAACGTATTCTTATTTTACCTAACCTAGCTATTCTTCTATGGGGGCTATTCGCATTAGATGGGGAACTTTCGAGAATCGATGGCTTGATTTTATTTGTAAGCTTTATCCTTTCAGTCTTTTACCTCTTATGGCTCCATAAAAAAGGGTATGACATCAAGCCATCTCATGAACTTTCTGAAACCATAGACTCGGTCAAAAAAGAAGAACGGTGGAAATCTTTAGGATTACTTCTCTTCTCTCTAGTAGCCATTCTTGTGGGGAGTGAGCTCATCGTTATGGCATCTAAAACCATGATTCGATATTTTGGACTTTCCGGCACCTTTTTCGGAATGATTATTCTTGCTTTTTTAGTCAGTATTGAGGAAATAGCCAGGGAATTGCCTGCAGCACTTAAAGGAAGAGCGGAAATTAGTTTTGGTAATGTGGTCGGTTCAATTTTTGCATTTTTTTTATTTAATGCAGGTATTATTGCCATGATAAAACCCGTGAAGGTCAATCAGCAAACATTAATTTTCTATCTGCCTTTTTGCTTGTTCACCATGGTCATAATCTCTCTTTTTATGTTAACACAGCGGATATCACGATGGATGGGCGGCGTCTTGGTTTTTTTATATCTCATCTTCGCTGTAGGAGGATATTTTCTTTTTTAAATTTCTACTTGATTATTAATCAATGTTATTTGTCATGGGTTATCAGTCAAGAAATGAAGAGGTCATGTTGTCATCGACCCAAATGGTATTGCCATGATTTTTTTTAGCCTTGTAGCAGGCGTCGTCCGCTTTTTTTAGCACGCTATTGATGGATAACGAGTTCTTGGTTAATTGGGTGATGCCCACAGAACAACCAAGTGATGAATGATTAGGGAGTTTTTCTTTGGTAATCCGAGAAGTCGTTTGAATGATTTTCTGTCCGATAGACTTGGCTTTAGTTAAGGGGATGTTTTCAACCAATACCACAAATTCATCGCCACCATAGCGGGCAATGATGTCTTCTTCTCGAAGTTGTTGTTTTAATAATTGACCAAAGCGCTGTAAGATTTGGTCCCCGAAATCATGGCCATATTCATCATTGATTTTCTTAAACCCATCTAAATCAACAAACATGACCGTTAACTGTCCAGTGTTTAATTTGATTTTTCTAAAGCGATTGTCCAAAATTTCCATTAAATAATGACGATTGAAGCATCCGGTGAGTTTATCGTGTTCTGCATTATAACGAATTTTTTCATATTCTAACTTCAAATTATCCATGGTTTTGATTTTTTCAATCGTTTTTGAACTCAAATAACTCATCCAAAACACATAAAAACCCCCTAATAAAAAAAGGGTGGCGTAAAAATAATTCGTAAAAAACTCATTAATCAAAAGGGTGTAGACAATGACAAAAAGAAAACTGCCTATAAAAAAACAAATAAGCACAAGATTGGCTATCCATTGGTAATGATAATACGATGCTTTTTTGATAAGCGGCCAAACCACGATGGCTCCTCCTAAAAGGAAAAAAATCCCTATAATAATCATAATGAGTGTAAAATACATTTGTCTTAAATCATTAAGTGAATTAATTTTAATATAGCAAAAATAACTTAAATCAGTTTTATGCCAAACAACGTGCGGACTTTGGAATGCACCTCATACCGGTACATTAAAAGAGATTATTGAAAATAAGGATGAACATGGCCGTCGGAAGGAAACAAAAATGGTTATGGGGAATTGTTATTGGCGGTTTATGCCTTATGCTAATACCCATTTTTTGGTATTATTATCACCCCAATCCAATGGGAGAAGGTTTTGCCAGTGGTAATGGGCGTATTGAAGCCGTAGAGATTGATATTGCAACCAAAATTCCTGGACGAATAGAAACCATCCTGGTGGATGAAGGTGACTTTGTAAAATCAGGTCAAGTTCTGGCTAAAATGGATACGGAAGTATTAGAAGCACAGCTTAGAGAAGCCAAAGCACAGAATAAAGAAGCCAAGAGCAAAGTCATTAGTGCCAAAAATCAGGTCATTCAACGAAAAAGTGAAAAAGAAGCCGCATTAGCTACCGTTGCTCAACGCGAAGCAGAGCTCGATTTGGCGCAAAAACGCCTTTCCCGTACTGAAAAATTGGTCACTAAAGGGGCTGCGTCACTGGATAGTCTTGATGAGGCCCGTGCTCATTTCTATAGCGCACAAGCCACTCTCCATGCTGCCAAAGCGCATGTTGCTTCCGCTGATGCATCGATTGCAACTGCTGAGGCAGAAGTTGTCGCCGTAGAGTCCTCTGTCGATGCGACCCAAGCGACCATCGAGCGTATATCAGCAGATATCAACGACAGCACTTTAATCGCTCCCTGTGATGGACGTATCCAGTTTCGGGTTGCGCAACCAGGAGAAGTGCTCAGCGCAGGAGGCAGAGTATTGAACATGGTTGACTTAAGTGATGTGTATATGGTTTTTTTTCTTCCAACAGAGCAAGCAGGTAAAGTACAAATCGGCGCACCAGTTCATTTAATTCTTGATGCGGCACCCAACTATGTGATACCGGCTAAGGTGACTTTTGTCGCCAGTGTGGCGCAATTCACACCTAAAGCCGTAGAAACGGCCAGTGAACGAGAAAAACTGATGTTCCGTGTTAAAGCCCGTATTGCACCTGAATTGCTGAAAAAATATATCGCCTTAGTCAAGACAGGGCTGCCAGGGATGGCTTATGTTCAATTAGATCCCAAAAGCAAATGGCCCGCGGCGTTGGAAGTTAAAATAAATGTCAAATAACAAGGCCTCCAATAATGGGGTTGAAAAACCGGTTTGTGAAATCAATAACCTGAGTTTGTGGTATGGTAAAACTTGTGCCCTGGATAACATTACTCTTAAACTGCCTTCTGGTTGTATTGTTGGCTTCATTGGGCCAGATGGTGTTGGAAAATCCAGTCTGTTTTCACTCATTGCTGGAGCCCGCGTCATTCAACGCGGACAAATTTTTGTTCTTGGTGGCAATATGGCGAGTAGCTCTCATCGTGAAGCCCTCTGCACGCGCATTGCTTATATGCCTCAAGGCTTGGGGAAAAATCTGTATCCTACCCTTTCAGTATTTGAAAACATCGATTTCTTTGGGAGTCTTTTTGGCCATAGCCGTGAAGTGCGACAATACTACATTACCCGTTTGTTGGATAGAACAGGGTTATTCCCTTTTCGAGACAGGCCAGCAGGTAAGCTGTCTGGAGGGATGAAGCAGAAACTTGGATTATGTTGTGCTCTGATTCACACTCCCGATCTGTTAATTCTGGATGAGCCTACGACAGGAGTGGATCCCCTTTCAAGGCGTCAATTCTGGGAGCTCATTGAGACGTTGCGTGCTGAAATGCCGAAAATGAGTGTTCTGGTGGCCACTGCATACATGGAGGAAGCGGCGTGTTTTGATTGGCTGGTTGCAATGAATGCTGGAAAAGTCTTGGCTTCAGGGACTATGAGTGACCTGTTGAGGCAAAGTCGTACTCATTCTCTGGAAGAAGCGTTTGTTGCCCTCTTACCCGAGCAGCAGCGACAAATGCACCCCATGGTAATAGAACCCCGCTCATCCACTCAAAAATCGGAAGTAGCTATTGAAGCAACCGGTTTGACCAAACGCTTTGGTGATTTTGTCGCAGTAGACCACGTCAATTTTTGTATAGAGCGTGGCGAAATTTTTGGGTTTCTTGGCTCGAATGGTTGTGGCAAAACAACGGTTATGAAAATATTAACCGGTCTGCTTCCTGCCAGCGAGGGTCAAGCTTCGCTATTTGGACAATCTGTTGATTCAAACGATCTGATGATACGTCAACGCATTGGCTATATGTCCCAATCTTTTTCGCTGTACACGGAATTAACGGTTCATCAAAATCTCATGTTGCATGCCAAATTGTTTCGTTTGCCCGCCCATAGCATTCCCAAACGCATCAAACAATTGCTCGAAAAATTCTCTTTGTCTGACTATGAAAATGAACGGCCTGACTCATTACCACTAGGTCTTCGTCAAAGGCTTTCTCTTGCTGTAGCCATTATCCATCAACCCGATATACTCATTCTTGATGAACCGACTTCTGGTGTTGATCCGGTTGCTCGCGATATATTTTGGCAATTAATGCTTGATTTATCCCGACAGGATAAAGTAACCATTTTTATTTCTACCCATTTCATGAATGAGGCAGAACGTTGCGATCGCATTTCGCTGATGCATGCCGGTAAAGTATTGGTTAGTGAAAATCCAGTCAAACTCATCCAACAAAGACAAGCCTCTTCGCTAGAAGAAGCCTTTATCAGCTATCTAGAAGAGGCCATGAAGAAGAAGGAGGTGAATCCTTCAGGGCAACATCCTGCAAAACCAATCATGAGCTCTTTATCTGAACACCCCAAAATCATTCCTGCAAAAAAATATTTCAACATCAGACGCATGTTCAGCTACAGCCGTCGTGAAGCGCTCGAACTGATACGCGATCCAATTCGTGCAACTCTTGCGCTTTTGGGAAGCATTCTACTGATGATCATTATGAGTTATGGAGTTACTCTGGATATCGAACAGTTAACCTTTGCAGTTCTTGATCGGGATCAAACGAATGCCAGCCACGCTTATGTTCTTAATATAGCCAGCTCGCACTATTTTAAAGAACTCCCTCCCATCTTGGATTATAAAGAAATGGATCAACGTATGCGAAGCGGAAAATTAAGCTTGGCATTGGAAATCCCAAGTGGGTTTGCCCGTGACATCAATAAAGAGACTCCCGTACAAGTTGGGGCATGGATTGATGGAGCAATGCCTACCCGTGCAGAAACCATTCAGAGTTATGTGTATGGAATGCATCAGCATTGGTTAGTGAATAGTTGGCCTTATTTGACTCATCAAAAATCGGAGGAGTTCTTCAATATTGAGCCTCGTTTTCGTTATAACCCGGATGTGAAAAGTTTACCTGCCATGGTTCCAGCCGTCATTCCTATCCTATTGATGTTAATCCCGGCGATGTTGATGGCACTTTCTGTGGTGCGAGAAAAAGAGCTGGGATCCATCGTTAATTTATACGTGACGCCCATTACTAAACTTGAGTTTCTTTTGGGAAAATTGATACCTTATGTGATTTTGGCCGTATTTAATTTTCTATTGCTAATCGCCTTGTCCATTTATTTATTTGATGTACCGATCAAAGGAAGTTTTTCCATCCTTTTCTTTAGTGCTTTAATCTACGTTACTCTTTCCACTTCGATGGGATTTCTAATCTCCACTTTTATGAAAAGCCAAGTGGCGGCATTGTTTGGAACTGCAATACTGACGCTTCTTCCAGCCACCCAGTTTTCTGGCATGATAGAGCCGGTATCCTCTTTGGAAGGATTGGGAGCAATGATAGGCCAAATCTATCCGGTAACGCATTTTCTTACGATTTCGCGAGGTACTTTTTCCAAGGCACTGAGTTTTCAAGATTTGCTCCATCCTTTTTTATATTTACTCATCACCTTGCCGGTATTGCTTGGGTGTTGTCTTTTATTTTTAAAAAAACAGGAGCGCTAAGTGACAATAAGTAATATTGTGCAACTTGGGTTTAAGGAATATCGAAGTTTGCTTCGTGACCCAATTATGATAGCACTGATCGTCTTTGCATTTACTGTACAAATCTATACAACAGCCACAGCCATGCCCGAAATGCTGCACAAAGCACCGATTGTCATTGTTGATCTCGATCAATCCGCTGTTTCACAACGTATCAGGGATGCTTTTTATCCCCCACAATTTATAAAATACGTGACCACCTCACAAGCAAAGATGGATTCGGGCATGGATGAAGGCTTATATACCTTTGGTTTAAATATCCCGCCTGATTTTCAACGGAATCTTTTGTCCGGGCGAAAGCCAACCCTTCAACTGAATATTGATGCTACACGCATGAGTCAGGCGTTCACAGGAACAGCCTACATTCAAACTATTATTGAGAGGGAGATCAATGAATTTGTCGAACATTATCGTTCTGTGGAAACTCCGCCTGTTGATCTTGCAGTCCGCGTTCGATTTAACCCGACATTAACTAAGATCTGGTTTGGTGCCTTAATGGAGTTGATTAATAATGTAACGATGTTATCCATTGTGCTAACGGGTGCCGCATTACTTCGGGAGCGCGAACATGGAACAATTGAACATTTATTAGTGATGCCAGTCACGCCATTTGAAATCATGGCCAGCAAAATTTGGGCAATGGCTTCCATTGTACTCATCGTTTGTGCTGTTTCGCTTATTACAGTGGTACAAGGGTTACTCTCTGCCCCCATTGAGGGTTCAATTCTTCTGTTTTTGCTTGGTGCGGCAATCAATTTGTTCGCTACAACGTCAATAGGTATTTTTATGGGAACCATCACCCGCTCCATGCCTCAATTTGGTATCTTATTGATTCTGGTACTTCTCCCGCTAGAAATGCTTTCAGGTGGATTGACCCCTCGTGAGAGCATGCCTGAATTTGTCCAGACCATGATGCTGGTTGCGCCTAACACTCACTTTGTGATGCTTGCTCAATCGATTTTATTTAGAGGGGCAGGGTTTGGTATCGTGTGGCCGCAATTTCTGACGCTTGCAATAATAGGCTCTATTTTTTTCATGACCACATTAATGTATTTTCGCAAAAGGATTGTCCTTCTTTCTACATGAAATAACATTGCATTTTTTCCAATAAAAATTTGGGTTAATGCCATGTCCTAAGGACAATCCGCGCTTGCGCGCCATGGTTATTGGTCCATGATTGCCTTCTTTGAAATAACAATCAATGAAATTTGATAATTCGATTTTTTACATCTCCTGACATACAGCTGTATCAATACTACCTGTTCCGATGGTAACTAAAGCAACTTACTCGTCCATTTCTTCCTACTTGATTATTTCAAATGATAAAAAATAGATTTATTCACCACAAGGCTTGAATATTTTCATGTCTATTGGCCAATTAGAAACCCTGAGACAAACACCTGCTAACCAAATCAAATATAATGTTACAGGCGAAACTCGACTTGAAGCTAACCAAAGATTCCCTCAAGAATTACAAAGAAACGGGTATAATGTTGAGTTAATATCACTACCAAGTGGGCATAATGAATTATCAACAATTCATGTTATAACTAACCAGGCACTTCCATTTGTTTGCGCTGATAAACCATACAATAAAGATGAGCAAAGTCAGTTGTCATCGGTTACACTGCAACCATCAGAGGAAGAATTATTAGCAGCACGTGAAAGAATGCAAAATTTTAAAACAACAATGCGACATAACGCTCTTGATCTTACTGCAAATCAGGAGGAAATGAAAAAAGATGATAGTTCTACCCCATTGACAATCACACCAAAGCCACCATGGGAGCAGTAATAGTTTACTCTAATTTTTATCTTAAAAACCATTTCTATGGCAAAAGGCTACAACCCATACACGGCAAGGGTTATGGGTCTCTATAAAAATGAAGTGACCCATTTTGCACACGTATCCTGACTTACCCCATACTGCATTCTCAATCAATCTGCGAGCTCTTGACTGGTTTGTTAAACCGCCGATTCCTTGACGAATATCTGATTAAACAAATAGGACAAGCAAAACGTATCAAAACATCTCAACGAGCACCCCAACTAGGCTATAATTTATAATAAGATTTTGCTTAAAAGAAGGTCTTTCAAGATGAAATTGTGAAATGGATTTATTGAGCAATATCTTGAATGGAGAATGAGATATGAATCAACAATATACCGCACGAATTTATTCCAATGAGAAAATAATACAATATAAGTCTGGCGATGATATTGAGAAATTATATATTTGGATGTTAGCCGAAGTTAGTGATACACCCGGCGACATTAGAGGCGAAATAATTGACAATGCGACGACAAAGGTAGTTCGACATTTTAAAAAAGCACCCGTAGAATAATGAACAAATGCCTATAGTCGCCTCAAAATACGCCACATTTGATCTTTCCTCGAAAAAACAGGACACCAACATTATGCAACCAACCCAAAGTCATTCGGGGTCTGAAACCCTAAAGTTGAATGGATGCGCTGACGATTGTAAAACACTTCAATGTAATCGAATAGAGCTAATCGAGCATCCTTTCTAGTTTTATATTGTTCCCCATAAATCATTTCGACTTTCAAAGTATGATAGAAACTTTCCATAACTGCATTGTCATAACAGTTACCCGAGCCACTCATGGAGCAAATAAAATCATGTTCTTTGAGAAGCGATTGATAAGCATTACTGCAATATTGAGATCCTATATCAGAATGATGAATAACGCCATTAGGTGGGTTATTGCGGTGAATCGCCATGATAAGAGCATCTTCAATAAGGCTTGTAACCAACCGAGTTCCCATGCTCCAACCGACAATCTGTCGATTGAATAAATCTATGCTAGATAAAGCCAGCCCTCATCAGTTTGAATGTAGGTTATATCAGACGCCCAAACGGTGTTAATAGCAACAGGATTAAATGGTCTTCCCAAGATATTTTCGGCCACATGCTTTGAGTGGCGACTATCTGTTGTCACTTTAAAACGCCTTGCCGCTTTAGGTTTGAGTTCTTCCTGCTGCATTAAGCGTTTGATCCTCGCTTTCCCATGATATTTACCCAACTTACGCAATGCCTGTTGTAATCGCTACTGGATACGCCTAATGCCTAACAAAGCTTTTGTACACGATGAAAAGCCGATTGTTCTTTTATTACCGCATATTTCGCTGGCCTTCCTTGGCGAAAAACGCTGCCGCCTTTTTTAAGATTTCTCGCTCTTCTTCCAGCTCCGCTACACGCGCTTTCAATCGCTTTAATTCTAAGTCTTTTTCATTTAATTGAGATTGATTTGGGAATACTTTCTCTTGTTTGAGAAGGTATTGTTTGCGCCAGTTATATAGGTTATTTTCTGCTACAACAAGCTCTCTGGCTACTTGTCTTAAGGGCTTATTACTTGATTCCAGTAGTTCAATAGCTTTAATTTTGAACTCTTTTGTATAAACTTGTCTTACCATGATTACTCCTTGTTGATGAGATTATATCTCTTAAACAAGGTGTCCGGCTATTCGAGAGAAGATCACTTTCACTCTTAGTGATCATAACATTCACTCAGAAGTACAAGCATATTAAAAATAAATCAGGGGCTTCTAAAATATCAATATGATGTGGGAAGTTATTTAGAAGTCCTTAAAAATAAGTTCATAAAATAATTTAAATTTTTTAATATTATTTGTATATCGTATTAGATATCACATGGAAAATAAAAAGAACTTATTGGCCTTCGCATAATTAATTCTGCAACAGTTAATAAATAAAAATCTCTCAAATACATCAATAAATATAAGAAAAGTAAGGTAATTGAGTTTCTTGTTCTTTTCTGATGATGTTTTCTTTGAGATTTGTTGATTTCTAGATCAATAAGGAAGAAAGGATAATTTCTCTTTATAAGGAAATTCTTATGAGCAATACAAATCATGCAATCATTGAACGCATTGGCAATGAAAAAAAATAAATGTCAATTTTCTAAATAAAAACCAAGACGTCGATGAAAAAAGCAAATATATGTATACTGCACTGGAAGAAGAGGAGTATGATGTAATCCGCTCAAGGTGTTGCCCTGTTAGCTACAGGGCCAATAGACTACGCTTTTTCTACTTTGATATCACGAGTACTTTTTTTAGCCTCTTCTTTTTTCGGCAACTCAATGCAAAGTGTTCCTTTTTTAAAAGTTGCCTTAGCCTTATCAACATCTATTGTTGAAGGCAATGAAATAGAACGCTCATACTTCCCATAGCTAATTTCTCGAGAAAGATATTTTTTGTCTTCATTCTTTTTAGAAGTCGACTTTTCACCAGAAATGGTCAATATATTATCCGCTAAAGAAACCTTGATATCTTTTTCATCCATACCGGGCATCTCAAGCTCAATACTGTAATGATCTTTATCTTCCACAACATCCATTGATGGGGCAAGATTTAGATTATCAAATTCCCAATTGAATCGAGAGGGCGAAAAAAAATCATTAAAATCATGAAATACACGATCTATTTCATTTTGAAGTCTTAAGAACGGATTATGTGTATGCTCAATGGCAATCGGGGTTTCTTTTTTCCATTTTATTAATTTACTCATCGTTTCACTCCTTAAATTGATACGTTTGTCATTTCTGACTGATTATAAAGTTGGACTCACAACCTCATTTTGTCAAGTCAATTACATTACAAAACAATCATCTGCAAAATCGATATGTGGCGTTACAACGCTTAAAATCTCAATCCCTTAGAGTATTGAAGATGTCGAAAGTGATTTTTTAAATGTCACAATTAAATTTGAATCTTTCACTTTTGAGCTCATAGAATTGGGATCATAGCCCTGTGGTAATTGGAATGTTTGACTGTAATTACTCTGAGAATAGCTTACACTTTTACTATTATCCTGTTCACGAGTGATTTTTTGCGTTATATTTGAACTAACCACTAATTGTCCCTCTTTAACAGAAACATCAACTTTACTATCCCCACCTTTAGGTAATTTTATTTTATAAACAAGCTCATTTTTACTTTCTTTAATTTCAACATTATTTGTATTACCAAAGAGCATTTGATTGGGTTGTTTTAGAAGGTTAGTGTGCATTTGTGAGAATTGACTCTTCATAAACTGGTCCATAGCCTGTTGCATTTTTTCCATTTGCTTCAAAACATCATAAGGTGATTGAAAAAAGGGATCGTTATCAAATGGATCTAAGGCTAATAAATCTTTACTCTTTTGTACTTGATTATTTTGTTTCGCTTCAAGTGCTATGGCTCCTGCTGACATCATAGTGATAAGAGGAACAGAGATTAAAATAGGAAGTAGTTTCTTTTTCATCTAAATCTCCTTTCAAGATTGGCTTATCAAAAACTCTAGTCACCGTTTTACACAAAGTTTCATAGCTCTAATTTTATTACTTAATAGCCAATATCGGGGCAAATTACGCAGTTTTCAAGGCGCTTCGCTCAGAGCCAAATGCGTTGGCAGGGGTAAAGAAGCATTGGAGTTCTAATCATCATAAGACCGTAAATTATTATTCATCTCTCAGCGCAATAAAATCCTTCTTTAGAATTCATTACAAAATGACATTATAAAACTGTTCATACAAAGGATGCTTTTTAATTGCTTCATTGAACTCATCAGGATCAATAAACCCACATAATCCGATGTTTACGAGCCGTCTTATTTTTTCATGACAACATTAGCTTGTGACTTGCAAACGCCCTATAGAATCATAACCAGTCCAGGTATAAGATGCAAAGTCATCACCAAAGTCTATTTTACATATGGAGCAGCGCCCTTGATTTTTTGCATGGAGTTTATCGATTTGCTTTTGTGGTTTCTTTTGAGTCTTCATTATAGAGCGATTAAGGATAGATAGATGAATGATTATATCAGGATAATTTATTAAGAGGTTGGCCTTTGTAAATGCTTTATGCTGTAAGTAAAAAAGAGTTGGACTGCGAACAAAAGAGAAGCCTGAAGGACTTGTTGCTCAAAGATAACTCCTGGTATCACTATTTCCAGAAGTATAAAGACACGCTACGCCATGAGGTTTTGGAAACAATCTCGAACATTTTAAGTTGCGGGAGCACCTTGCGAGGATTTTCCTGTTATGACTGCCCCAACCCTAAATGCACTCATAGCAAAAAAGTTGCGTTTACCTGCCATAATCGGTTTTGCTCGAAGTGTGGGAAGAAAGCCACCGAGAATTGGATAAGCAAACAAATTCATCTGTTACCCAGTTGTGACTGGCAGCATATTACGTTTACGATGCCACGGGAATTATGGAGGTTTTTCAAAGAAAACTGGATTTTGTTAGGTTGGCTGCTGCCAGTAGCAGCTTCTATTTTGCTGCGGTTAGCGAGTCATAAAGGAGTCTTACCCGGAATGTTTGCAGCGCTTCATAGCTTTGGCTGAGATTTAAAGTTCAATCCGCACGTGCATATCTCGACTACCCAAGGAGGGATAAATGATAAAGAGACACGTTTTGTCACGTTCTACTTCAAAAAGAAAGTGATTATGGAGATGTGGCGTTATCGTGTGATACAGATGTTGAAAAAAGCCTATAGAGAAGGAGTTCTTGTTCTTCCTGAAGTATTAAATGCCCTATGCCCGACACAGGGTCATTTTAGCGCTTGGCTCAATCGTAGACTCAACAAACCGTGGATAGTTCATGTGGCCAAACCACAAAAAAACCCACAGGCGTCAATTAATTATCTTGGGCGTTATATTCGTAGGCCACCGATTGGCCACAGCAGGTTACGGCATTACAATGGCCAAAATGTAACCTTTAACTTCCTGAATCATAAGACGAATCAACACGAAGATTTTCACTGCTCTACGGAGGAGTTTATCCGTAGACTGGTACAACATATCCCTAAAAAGCATTTCAGGATGTTGCGCTATTATGGATTTCTTGTAAATAGAGTACGGAGAGAGAAATTACCATTAGTTCGTGCTTTATTGGGGTAAGAACCTGAGCCCAAAACCTACAATCTCAAATACCCATAGTTGATGCAAAAGACCTTTGGGATTAATCCTAAGGAATGCATTCTATGTCATAGCGAAATGGAACTTGCTTATCGCAAAATTGGTGCTAACGCTGCGTTTTTTATGAAAATCACGAGAAACTGGCACAAAGAAAAAGGCTGGTTGCATAGGCGTTCCCAGGATAGATCTATCTAAAATTTGGAATTATTTTATAACTTTAAGCGTATTGACTTAATTTAATCCGACATAGTGTGTCTCGAAATAGCATCCAGTGTCACCTTAGCACCTTGGTTGTTTATATTTTACCAACACTCCTGTCCCGATTTAACATTGAGATTCCTAAGTATGAACAACAATTTGATTTTGTCTTATTCAATACAGTATTGTGTTTTTTGAATTTACCTTTAGTAGCACTTCTTGAAGCAAAACGGGTTTTAAAGCCCAATGGTAAGCTTATTATTGGTATGATTGATAAACATTCGATGATTGGACAGCAATATGAGGCCACCAAGCAAGATAATCTGTTTTATCGATACGCTCATTTTTATTCGGTACAGGAGGTCTTTGAATTGCTTCATGAAATTAATTTTAAAGAAGAAGCAATTTATCAAACTTTATTCTCTCCTGTTGATACTATATTAACGCCAGAGGAGAGTAAACCAGGCTATGGGGAAGGAGGGTTTGTTGTTCTTTCTGCTTATGTTAAACCCAATCGATTTTCCTATTTAGATTTTATTTGATAGACGTTCTAGTTAAATCAAGTAAGCCGATAATTGAGCAAACTATTTAAAATTTAATTACTCTGTATATTAAGATTGATTTTCTTAACAGTTACACTAGGAAAACTCTAATTTGCAGTGGCGTTGAGATAAATTACCTATTTTTTAAATTGCCTGATTGCTTGATGAGTTCTCCCGACTTGCTATCAATTTTTCTTGGATTCAAGATGTGCTTTATGAGTTTCACCCAGAATTTCAAATGTTTCTTTTATTACATACAGAGCACCTTTCTATCTGCTCCGATAGCAGCTTGATAGCATTCGCAACCCATGTCATTTCCTTTTAAGTGGTTGCTTAGAATCCTTATCAGTCTCTCTGGTATTGGTGCAAGGTTATTTTATGAGTTCATGACAGAATAACGGCGTAACATTAAAGGTTTGGAGTAGATTAAGTTTTAATCAAAGGCATAAAACTTGTCGTAACCCATCATCCAAGGCATTTAAATCTTTATCTGAAAGGTTTCCTGCCACTTTTTTTAAACGACTTTTATCAATCGTTCTTATTTGATCACAAACTGCGGTAACTTGTTTGCCAAGACAAGAAACAGTGATGGTAATTGGTGGTCTGGCTGTAGCAGAGCTTGAAAGAGGAACGACGACAACAGTGCGTCTTGCTTGATTAATCGGTGTTGCTCCAACTAAAACGCAAGGTCTGAGTTTGTTGATTTCAGAGCCTGTAGTAGGGTCGAGGTTTACCCAATATACATCACCACGATTCATCAGTTAATCCATCTTGAACCGTTATATCCCAATCGTTCATTTCATTTTGTAAACCATGATCATTTTCAACAGCTAAAGCGCATTCATAGAGCGCTTTTTCACGTCGTTCAATTTCTTTTTCAATAAGATGAGCAATCACCTTGCTGCGTTGTCGCTGAGGTATTGCTGCTCTCATTCTAGAAGCGATTTGATCGGGTATTGATATTAAAA
Organism: Legionella sp. PC997; assembly: GCF_014109825.1. Classification (NCBI taxonomy): domain Bacteria; kingdom Pseudomonadati; phylum Pseudomonadota; class Gammaproteobacteria; order Legionellales; family Legionellaceae; genus Legionella; species Legionella sp. PC997. Next base: position 16,822 of record NZ_CP059577.1, on the reverse strand, counting down.
CTTTATTCATCATTATCTCCATCTATATATAATATAATATATCCTATATCTAAAGACAAATTATTCTGATTGTGGAAAATAATTATTCTCTTTTTTTATAATTGGAAGGTGGTACTCGTTAAAAAATAAGCAGCATTTGCTGAGAGTCCTGAGATTGGGATTGAATGGTTGAGTTTTGATTCAGCAATGATCGAACTTGCTTTTTCCGAGGTCTCTTTTTCATAGGTGCTGGATCCTCCATAAAGCAGGCCCATGGTAGTATTTGTTGGTATAGAACATCATGGGTTTGATAAGAGATCAGATAATAACCGCGTTGGTTTCGTTCTTTCACCATGACGCAAAAGTGCTTCAAGGCATCAGAAAAACTTGCAAAGGCAATAATATGGCTTTGCCCAAATCTGGACTTGATACGTCCATTGGATGCGCAGAGTGTCCAGTCACCCAATAAATCCTGTTCCAGGCGAATGACGTAATAGCGCGTTGCCTTTTCAAAACGGACGGCATGATAACATTCCTTGGGTTTAAAATTAAGGTAATGAACCCATGGCAGGGTGGTGAACCAGGGGAATCATCACCAAGATTTACCGGTTGCAGGTTCCGTGATACTCATTTCTGTAAATCCATTGCGACAGCCGGCAATCGATTCGGCTTCATGCATTAAGTCATAGATAGTTTCATCCAGATCCTTATCACTGGTATAGGGAATTTTAAGACTGTATTCCCATCCATCCTTGTCTTTTTTCACCATATCAAAGGCTGAAAAGCAGTATTGCTCGATTTGCCGCCTGGATTCATTTTTTCCACGCACAAACTTATTGTTGTTTTCTACGCGCAGCCAAACTTCAACCACGGCAATTTTTTGAGTTCCCTGGCTGCCTGGAATTGATTTTTCTGGATTATCCTGTCGTTGGGTTTTAAGAATACGATAAACACTGGCAATACCCATATTAAGTTTTTTAGCAATAGCGGTGCGTGTGTATCCCTGATTGATTAACTCCATGACCTCATTAGTTTTTGAGCGTGCTGTGGGTTTTCTCCCTTTGTATTTGCCTTCGCGTTTTGCGCGCTCAATACCTTCCAGTTGCCGCTCACGGCGAAGGTTGGTTTCAAACTCAGCAAAGACACCCAGCATATCCAAAAAGAATTTACCTGAGGCATTAGAGGTATCCACAGGTTGCTCCAATGCTTTTAGGTGGATCTCTTTCTCTTTTAAATAATGCAGTAAAGTCTGTAAATCCAGAATACTGCGGGTTAAGCGGTCAATTCGTGTAACTACCAAGGTATCGCCTTCACGAATATACTCCATGCATTCATCCAGTGCGGTTCGGTTTTTTTTTGAAGTACCACTTTTTTTCTCGGAAAAGATCTTTTTACATCCAGCGCATTTTAAAGCATCAAGTTGAATGTCCAAATTTTGGTCAATTGTAGATACGCGGGCATAACCAACAAGCGCCATGAATTTTCCTATCAATAATATTTAAAATTAGTGATAGTACATTATCATAAATAAAAATCAGATTCTATTGATATGAAAAACAAGGGATTTAAAGGCAAGGCAAAATTTATCACAAGGGTGTACTTTATTGATAGCCCATATAAAATAGAAAAATTGAAAATGTAATGCATTTGTTATACAATTAAAATATCAGTATTTTGGGAGTTACTAAGATGAATAAGGCGGCAACAATTAATGCTCGTATTGAGCCTGCTCTTAAAATGCAGGCAGAAGCGATTTTGCATAAGGTAGGCTTATCTACAGCCGAGGCGATTCGACTGTTCTATAGCCAGGTCTGTCTCCAAAATGGCCTGCCTTTTGAGGTAAAAATACCGAACAAAGAGACAAGAGAGGCCATGGCAGAGCTGGAATCAGGAAAAGGCGAGCGATTTAAAACAATGAAGGATGTATGGGATTCTGTAGATAATGCTTGAATTAGAGTTGGCGACACAGTTTAAGCGTGATTTGAAAAAGATTACGAAGCAAGGGAAAAGAAGGACGCTCTTAGACTCTATTGTAGAGCAATTGCAAAAGGAAGAACCCCTGGATCCAAAGCATAAGGATCACAGTCTTTCCGTAAATTGGGATGGTTATCGTGAATGTCACATTACCCCCGATTGGTTATTAATTTATAAGACCATTAAAGATGATCGCATACAATTGCTGCGATTATCACGAACAGGATCACATAGTGATTTGTTTGGGTGAGTTCTAAAGGTGTTACTCTCTGTCGCAATACCGATCTCTATGGAATACGAATTAATCGAGATGATCTTTATTTTGAGATAAGCCGATACTTGTTCAACCAATTCAAAGGTTAGTAAAATAATCCCAACAAGTATTCTATCGAAATGCTGATTTTTATCTTTTTACCTAGTATGTAGTGCTCAGGTTTTTTTTGTTTTAAAAGCAGTTGTATAGTTGGCGATAATATCATTAGCCTCTAACTTGTATTGTGCCAGATGTTGTTTGACAGCTTGACTGTCTTCAAACTTATTTTCAGTGGCTATAGATCGTATAAATTTACGGGCGTTATTAACTAGCTTTTCTAATAAGCTCTTATTTATTATTTTTATATTGTTACTTGGAGGACACGCATACTCAAAACAAGTAGATAAATGAATCATAATAGGTACACATTTAGCACCATTGCCATAATTATTATTAAACCAAATTTCAGAACCATTCAGCTGATTACAATCGTGTTTGCAAATAAAATCGGTGGTTGCACCATTTTTACATTCAATAACTAAAAATTTTAAATCATCCAACAGCCAGAGATTATCTGGTCCTTTTCCATAATCATTTTCGGGGCGTTGGCCTATAAAGCCAAGAAGGTATGCTAACTCGTTAAAAGCATCCTCAAATATATTTGCAGTACCTTCACTAAATATAAGTTTTGAAAATACTCCCTCTGTATAGATAATAAGTTTGTTTCCATCTTTAAATTTGTCTTTTAAATAGGTAGAACATCGTATTGCTTGTGATCCTGTATGGGTTTTTAATGGTTTATAACTGATGCCTTCGATTGGTTTAAGAACTCTCAAATTATCAGAAATAGCGGATAGTTGGGTTTTTTGCGATTCCACCTTATCGTACTTGTTTATATACTCCGACATGTATTGTTTTAATACGCCTTTTAATAAAAGATCATCGGTTGAGTTATTGATTTCATGTAAAATTCTGTTTGCTGCTTCTTGTGGTTTCCCTGAGCGATCTAAATCGTAAGCTTCTCTTAAAGCGATTTTTATTGAGTCAGATGTATTTTTATTGGAGTAATTTAGGTTAGCCATAATACCTCTACTTAACTCAACCCATTGCGGGTCTCTTTTTAGACAGTAGTTTATTACGGATCTAATTTCCTCAACTCCTTTATCTTTTATTTGATCTGCTACCCTTTCTGACAATTCTAGTTGAGCCTTTGTCGCCGGTGAAAATAGTTCTAAAGTTTCGCCCGTATAAAGCTGAGAAGTAAGATCTTTTCCCATAAGAAAAATGACGCAATAATCATCATTAGATCTAACACCTCTCCCCATCCCCTGTTCTACTTTATGAACGATTTGATTTACTTTGTTCGAACTACCCGCAAGCTCGCTCTGGCGAATTTTATCAATATTATTTCGAGCGGCTGGTAATCCATCTATAACTAACAATCGACAAGCATTTTCGGGCAAATCAATCCCATCATATTTGTTAACTAAAATTGTTAAGCCAATATGAGTTGTTTTAAGTTGTTCAACTCCTTGAAGGATAGTGTCTTTTTTTAAAATGAGATCAGCTGCATCCTCCCAAAACTCCAATCGTTTGTTAGATGGGACAATAACTACCACGTTATATTCTTTGGATAATTTCAAACATAATTCTTTAACATCACTATCAAACATATTTGTGTTGAGAGCTTGTGGTAATAGGATTAATCGATCACCTACATCTCCCGCTGAATCTGGAGTGATAGGGTTATTAAGATATTGAGAGCTAACACCAAAATGGGTCGTTAAGACGCTATCGTCTGATAATGTCGCGGTCATAAATATTTTTCTTGATGCATTACTAATAGAAGGAATCACATCAATTGGAATACAATTACTAGTAATTTCAATGGAATGCTTACTAATAACGCAACTGCATCGCTCTAAATTTTCTTTTATTAATGGCCATTTAAATTTTATGTCTTCATGATTTTTGTTTTCAATTAAAACCTGCATTACCTTACTTAGATTTTCTTGCCAGTTCCAATATGGGATCAGAATGTAAGCAAAGGGGTCTCCCGCTTCAATCTCCAAATATTTTGCTTCCGACTGCCTTTTCATTGCTTCTTCAAAAAGACTAAATAATTTTTTATATGCTGGGTTAGATGATGACACGTTCAAAGTGAATTGTTCTTCGACTGTGTTTACGCACGCATGAGCATCATCAATAAGGAGTGTCTTAATGGGTATTTTTGCTCCCTCATCGCCAACACCAAATACTGATTTCCCGTTAATTAATTTATATATATTAGTTACTAGAATTGCTTTTCCTTTTAAAAAACTCTCATTTTCAGGGTTATCAACGGCATTTAATCCAAGATCTTTGGCTTCGGATAACACTTGTTCTACTAAAAAATTATCTGGAACTATATAAACTACAGGCCCTTTCTTCTCATTCAAGCAACTTTTTAAAATTAAAAGGCCAACCACTGTTTTACCGCCACCAGTATTCATTTTTATAACCAGGTTGCGTTCTTCTTTGCGGTCAAACCATTTGCTCCATACTTGAGATTGCACATCGCGGGGGTAATGGAATTTGTTTGGTTTTTTATTTGGTAAGGCGCTAAAAATTTCTCTTGGCTTTAAGACTGTATCAACAGTTTGTCCTGTACTCAGTTTGGAAAAATCTAATGCCATTTTATATCCTTTAAAAAGTACTGTTATTTGATGTTGGCCAAATGTTTATTAGGCTTGTAATTGCAATTTTAAGTGCATGTTGAGCGCATCAGCGACCTTTACCAACGTTTCTAATGAGGGAATAAAGGAGCTATTGCCGCTTTCAAGACGAGAAATAACCGATTGCTTGGTTCCAATTTTATTGGCCAACTCGGATTGAGTCATATGCCGCTTTTTACGGGCATTCACAATCATGACGGCAATGTTATTAATGATTTGCTCACGCTCATAGTGCTTGGCAAATTCTTCGTCCTTATTGATTTTGTCGTCAATAAACTCATTTAAGGTAAGTGCTTTCATGGTCGTATACCTCCATCATTCGTTTTTCAGCCAGTTCAATTTCTTGCTTTGGCGCTTTTTGTGACTGCTTTTTGTAAGCATGTAAAAGAACAATGATTTCCTTTTGAATACACACATAAAAAAAACGATAACCACTGCGTGATGTTTTAATCTTAATTTCCCAAAGCGAGCCTTTTATTTGCCTGAATTGTACCCTTGGGCTATCAAAACCAAGCTCTTCAACATTCTTTAAACAACCGGCAAGTCGCGCGATTTCATCGGATGGCAAATCATTTAGGAATTCCGCCACAGGGTTTTTGCCTGATTGTTTTTGGTAAAATTTTATTCTCATAGTAATTTATAGCATAAATGTGATATTTTGGAAAGTCTTTAACTAAAGTCTGTCATGGAATTTAGTTTGCTGCTTAACATTTCGGAGTTATTCAAAGACCCTAATTTATCGAGTAATTCCTTGATTGGCCTATTATTTTTTAGTGAAGGAGTCGCCCACAAAAACAAGATATCGTTATCAGATAATATTTTTTGCACAATATCTGGTTTTTCTTCCAGTAAAATCTCTATGGCACAAGATACTAACCATTTGGAGGTTGATAAATCACCTTTTGCGATTTCTTCAATGGTTTTCGGAGAAATACTTTTATCTTTATTAAAAAGGACTATGGATTTTTGGTGCAGTTTTTCTGATTTATTATGAATGGACAATAATTCAGAGAATACCGCTTGTATTTTTAAGGAAACATCCGATTTTACATTTTCAGATAGTCCGAGTTGATTAAGGAGCATCAGGGCTTGCTGCTTTTTGTCATCAGGAAGGCTTGCTGTCTTGATTTTAAGCTGCCCAATGGCTGCACTAATCATGGCATCATAAACATTTAAGTTGATGTCTTCCTCAGAGCATAGCTTGCTTATTTCATCTATAGTACCTATAAAACTGTTGGGTAATTTGATTCTAAAATCTTTTTGTTCGGACAGAGCCTTTGTAGAAAAGTAATGCTCAATAGCCGACATATTGTTCATATAATGCTTTAATTCAATGGTTTCTTCTGGGCTTAATTTATTCCAGGCATCAAATTCATCACAGTTATTGGCTTGAAATGAACCATAGGTTGTTTTTTTATCTGCTGATTGCACATGAACTCTAGGGGGTTTATTCATGTTTGCCTTAACGGCAAATGATAATTTTTTCATTAAATCACCTCAAATGATTTCTAGCCCCCAGCGATTGGAGGCTGGATAAGGTTTAATATTTATAGTTTGGTATTCTTTCGATTATATTATCAATGAACTCAACGAGTTGATCGCAATAAACCCCTTCTATCGCCTCATATGCAGAAACAGGATGCTTAAGCATCTCTGGAACTGTTTTATTTGAATAAAAAGTAATGTTATACAAATCATGTGCCTCATCCAATGTGATGCATACAAACCCATTGAGGCGGTGTGCATGAACTCGTATTGCAAGCATTGTATTGGATACTTTATACCATTTGGACACACCCCACGACCAGACGATCGCTTTATTTGTGTGCAGTAATTGGCGTTGGATAATTTCTGGAATAGTCATGCTGTTCTCCTATGTTTTTACTATTGGTCACTAAGACAAGAACAGTATAACAAGTGCATCTTAAAATATCAACATTTGTAATAAATAAAGTTTATAAAGAAAATTTATAAATAATTTTGACCTTGGGTCGGTTTTTTGCGATACTGTATTTGTTCCTTGAGAACAATAGTAAAAACATAGGAGAACAACATGTTACCAGTATTATCAAAAGATAAATTATTCAAATTAGCGCCATCCATATTCACACAAGCCAGCTCTTATAAAACGAGTACCAAGTACTCGCCCATTTCAACCGAGCAAATCATTGATAAATTAATGTCAGAAGGTTTTTTCCCCACTTGGGCAACCCAGACCAAAAGCCAGAACCAAGAAGCGAAAGTATTTGCAAAACACATGCTCCGTTTTCAACGCCATGATGTCCTGCAAAATAATCAGGGGCTTTATCCCGAATTGGTTCTTATTAACTCTCATGATGGTTTGTCTTCTTATCGCTTAATGGCGGGTCTTTTTCGGGTTGTGTGCAGTAATGGAATGATCGCTGGACAAGCGTATAACGAAATTAGAATTAAACATCAGGGGGATGTTCTTGGGAATGTCATTGAAGGCACCTACAAAGTGATTGAGACAGCAAATAACATGCTTGATGTATCCGATGATATGGCTTCCATTCACTTGAATGACGATGAAAAAATGATTTTTGCAGAAGCTGCTCACTCACTAAAATTCTCTGATACAGAGGGGGGTATTATCGTTAATCCTAAGAGTTTATTGCAACCAAGGCGTTATGTAGATCAAAAAGATAATGATTTGTTTACCGTGTTTAATGTCCTGCAAGAAAACTTAATTAAAGGTGGGATCCGTGGCCATCGTTTAAATAAATACGGTTACACCACTCGAACCAAAACCAGAGAAGTAAAAGCCATTGATCAAAATGTGAAATTAAATCGTGCGTTATGGACTCTTACTGAAAAAATGATGGAAATAAAAAGATAAGCAGGCATTGATGAGCAAAGGAGTATTCCTTTGTTCATCATTCTACGGATGACAAGCAAATCAATCAATTTTAAAGGACAATTATGAAATTAAGATTATATCATGGACGCAATACCCCAGAACAAGAAATGGATGATTGGGGATTTGAAGGCGCAACCCTTAATGATGTTGATGTGATTATATGGACTTATGGAGTACCAAGGATCTTTTTTGTTACTGAGAGCGCATTGAAGGAGGCCATGGATTTAACGGGGTGGGATGAATTAGGGAATGGTTTAGAAATGTGCGTTTATGAGGATTTAATCAAAACCAAAGAGGGATACTTTGGAGATTGGGAATTACTTTGAATTGCAAGAGGTGTTTTTTGCTAGTCTTTATGCCTCATCTTGTTAGTTTTATACCTTGAATATGCTTTGATAATTAATAGAATGTTGATTGATAAGATCACCAAATAATAAAAAATTTGGTGATCTAAAATAAGAACATCCAATTTGTTAATGATTACAGTTAAAGAGCTCTTTATGTAAGAAAAAATAGCTTTACTATTTATCAGAAAAACAATGAATAAAAGAAACGCCAACTTCCGTTTAATTAAAGAAAAACATAAGACTATAGAATGTGCTTTTATTTGAAGAGATCGAATATTCATTTTTAGGATAATACCCTACCTGACACAAGTGCGACTGCTTCTAAAGGTATGATTTTCGACTCATCATCAGCACACTTTATCTCGCTAATTTTTGCGACTATTTTCCCTGATTTATAATCAGTTTTTAAAATGGAATCAGAGATTGCGGTGCACGAAATGGGGTTGATATTTATTTTAAACTGTAATTGATTAGGACTATCAGAATCATGAAAGGGAGCGATGACAAATGCACTAAAAATTTTGCCCATAGGTATGGATTTTGATTCCTTAATCTCCGGTGTTGAAAATTTAAATTTTTTGATGACTACAACTTCCCCCATCTTGCTTGATGGCACATAAATTTTTTTTGATTCTGAGGTAATTTCTTTTTTATGTTCAGACAGTAATTTGAGATATTCATTCTTATTAATAAAAGCGACAGGGATGAGCCAATCCATAATAGCAATTACTGCCTTATCCAGAAAAGTTGGCTCAACACCTCGATTTTTCGCGGCAAGTTCGGATAACTCTTTTATAGTAATATAGGTTTGTTTTTCTTTCTGCTCTAGTTTTGATTGGACTGAATAAGAGTGAAAAACAAATATGCTAATAATAGCTATGGGTACTATGTATTTACACGTTTTTTTAATACTGTTTTTCACTTGAATATCCTTTTTTAAATTGATTATGCTAAAGTTAATTTTTTCTCTTTTCTGTATTGCTTCCATTCTTTGTCTTTAGAGAAAATCATCGTAGATGATTCTTCAAAAAAATGGCTAATGTTATCAATACCAGCCCATAAGCAGTATTCTTTTATTTCTGAGTAAATATCTTTACTGATTTCGATCTTAATTTTTTCAGTTTCAGGTGCTTTTCTTGCGCTGATTAAAGCCATAATAAATCCTCAATTTAATATAAAAATTAGTGTCTTTTAATAACGATTGTTAAATGGATCATAATTGCTGCTATTGTACGTTGAATAATGATGATAATCATTATTCCAATAATTGTCTCTATCGGATGCACTGGAACCAAAAGAATTTCCCATGCTGTCTAAAGCTCCAATCATTGGTAATCCTGTAGCAGGATTAATTTCTGTATTATTTGATTTGGAGCAAGAACGAAAAGAATTCTGTTTAGCATACTTTGCTTTTTCATTTTCAGTCCATTCGCTATATGGTCGAAAATGAATGATTTTAGCAATTTTTTTCAGAATTTTTTTTAATATGCCCATGATATAAATATCCCTGTTCAGTGACACGATTATAGATAAGAGAATCCGTGAATCACAAGTACGCAATTATTATGCGCTTCCCAAAATATTAATTTAAATAAACTATACTAAAATGGCCAGTGAAACACACACAAAAAAAGCAAAACCAAATAAAAAAGAACACACCCCTCGCAATGTTTATTGCTTAAAACATTTTATTATTATTCAGTAGCTTACGTGCGGATTGGCATTTTAAGATCTGCTAACACCCCTATTTTATATAGGTGTGCATCCACTCTTTAATAATAATCAATAAGTTATAAAATATCAACACCTAATCCACACCTATTGAATGAGTAAAAAATATCTATTGAACGAATATACACACCTATTCGACACCCATTATTAAATGATACAATTATTCTAAACCAGGTAAAAACAATGCACAGAACCTGCATTATAAATTTAAAAGAGGATTGTATGCCCAAGGCTTATTGTTATCTAAATCAAAGAATCATTGATCAGCTCGAAACAATTAAAAAAGATGAAGGACATGATTCATCATCCCAAACCATGAAAGAAATGATCGAATTAGGAATTAAGGTATACCTACACAATAAAGATAATCCAGTAATCAGCGAAGATGAAAAAAGACGCTTAGAAAAAGAGGAGGAATTGAATCGTCAACACACGACTCATCTTTTAAGATTACTGGGAATAAGTGCTGATATTTTTCGCTGTGTTTATGATAAAAATAAACTTTCAGGTGAATCAAATAATGCCGAAGAACATATCGCAGAACTTAAGAAGAAAGTAGATAATTTCATTGAAGGATATATCAATAATTAAGTTAGTATTAATGGTATTTACCAGTTAAATTTAAAAATAATATGGCTTATTTTAAGCTTCAAATTTTACTCTGAATAAGTCATTAATTGTTTCATCTGGAAATATGTTGTCAATCCAATTAAAGCAAATGCCACTAATGAAATAGCCAAACTACCATAATAAAATAGTTCATTCCCTTTAGGAAAATGAACTATTCGATCAATGTATATGATAAACATAAAATACAAGAACCAGATTAAAAATAAACATAAAGTCAATCCATTTTTTACATTAAAATAATAGCAATGAATACGACTTAATATTGCTAAAACCATAAAAATTGGAAACGATATAAAGTAAAAAATCATTTGCATTCCAGATGGCTCATAAGCAACCTGAAGCAGGTTATTCACTTTGGTGGAGCACGCTATTGAAACATAGAGATAAATGAGGTAGACCGATGATCCATTTATCAATAAAAGAGAAATTACTCCAAACATTTTTTTCATATAAAATTCCTAGATGCACTGCGTTCAAGTAATTAATATATTTCCATTTCTCCTCGCTGCAGGGTTTTCAGTTTCTCAATTGGATTATTTTTATTTTCAGGAAGTTCGAGATTCATTTGTCGAGAAATGCTCTCAAGACACTTCTTAATTTGATCTTGATTCATATCTATTTTATTAGGGCAGCCAATAAATTTATCGACATTCGTTGCTTTATTTAATATATCTACCACTCCTTGAACCCCACTGCTTTTATTCACATCATTAAAGTCTTTTTGATGTAACGGAATGGCAATTTCTACAGTTTTTCCATGCTGTTTTAATCGTTCAATGGTTTGAATGATTACCTTATCTTCTTTAATTGATTTGCCATCATTATCCATACAAATGACTATTTTATCTGTAAGTAATGCCATATCGATATTTACAAAATTTTCTTTCCCAAGAGTCGCTATAACCCGTTCATTTTGAACTGCATCTCTAACGCTTAATCCGGTTTCCACCCCTTCTGTAATGTAGGTGACACTTTCATGTCCTTTACCCTCGCTTAAAACGACGCCAACGCCTGCTTTTGAGCCATAAGATTTCTTGGGTTTTATCTTCATTATTGCTTTATTTGCTGTTTCATTATCCAGGTATACCACTTCAACGCAGGCCACTTTATTGTCTTTGTCTCGTGCAATATTTAACAGTGCTGGCCTGTAGCGTACTTCCTCAGTATCTTTGGTATAGACATTAGGATGAAATCGAATATTTTCCCCAGATACATTATGTATCTTTCTAATTTCTTTTAAATACCTTTCTGCTATAGTGCCTGATATAGGTTTGGATTCTCGCACCAATTGCAAACCATAATCTGATGTTTTTCTTTTCTTATCAGTGTCTTTCACTTGAAAATTATTGGGGTTTTTGTTTGCTATTTTAATACGTTCCTTTAGGTCATCACCTGTTAATTTGGCGGCATATTCAAGGCTTTCTTTAAAATTTAGATTCAATGTTTTTTGGATCAAATGAAGCATGTTTCCTTTTTCTTGTGTTTCAAAGTTATGCCAAACTCCTCTTTTTTCTCCGCTTAAACAGAGGCTTAAGCTGCCGTGAGTACCATATCGATATTCTGTTTTGGAAGAAAGCGCTTGATTAGGCTGCCCTAGCAATGATTCTATTACCAGCTCTGCCTGCTCGGATAAGTGTTGTGACAGCATATTCGCATCATAACGAGGCTCCTGGTTCTTCATTATGGGCATTCTTTGCGCTGCTTTGAGTGATGTTGATGGTGCATTGGGTATTGGGGGCTTTGTTTGGACATTCAGATGGTTAAGTGATTCCAATGCAGAAGTTTTCTCAGGAGTAACGCGAAGTTGTTTTTGCAGCTTTTTATGATCGTCTGTATAAATCATTGCCTGCAAGGAGCCTCGCGTTACCATAATATAAAACGACCGCAGGTGATTTACTTGCGCATTTTTAGTCTCAGCAACCCCAATAACAAATGGGGATGAAGCTCCTTGAATTGAATAGCTGGTAGCCGTATAACTATAATCCCAATGGGAGTCGCTCATCAATTTTTTTTGCAGCACGTGTTCCACACCACTACTGTCTTTTACGGTAAATGACTCATTATTTACCGCCGTCACCTGTACCCTTTCATTAGCGAATCGACCTAGAGTCTTATCGGATTTTTTAAAATGAATTTTTTCACCAACTGAAACCCTTCCTGGCATCGATTGAAACAATTCAATTTTCCAGTCTTTATTTTCTTTTTCAGGAACAAAGAGGCATTTATTTCCTTTCGCATCGTTTAATACTACCACTTTCGCTGATTCATCTACTGAAACCACTTTGAAATAGTGCTCCGCTTTCTTTAAAAAATACTCCTCTTGCTTTTTTAAGCAATCCCGATATGTTTCGCAATAATAAAGCTCTGCAGTAGTGTAATTAGTGCTTAACAGTCTCGGAAATTCTTTGTTTTCGGAGCCTAAAGTAGATTCTTTCATAAGGGCATCTCTTATCAAACCATTTGCAACTTCCCGTTTTTTATTTTCATGAATGATAACAATCGTGTTATCACGGCATGATGGTGTACGAGATAAATAATCTCCTACAGCCATTTCGATGGGGTTCTTTTGCTTTAATTCTTCCTGGAATGGATCTATTGATTGCTGTTGTGTGTTTTCCAGTTGCAGGTAGTCTTTGGTCGAATCGCCTGTTTCAATAATTGAAGAGGTAATGCTATGGTAAGGACTATCCGCTTTAGTGCGGGTGATTGAGTCTAAGGGTTGATTGGCTAACTGAGCTAAGGCCTTGTCAATATCACCGGCGATTAATGTTTCGATTGCTTTTTTGTATTCGATAACTTGTTGTCTTACCAAATCATCCATACAGGCCACCCTGATGCTTCCCTCTTGAATTAATATCTTACTTGGCTTACCGCTTTCAATACTTTGATGTTGGCTAATATCGCCAAGCATTGCACAACGAGCGCCAGAATGATGAATTTTTTGCATGAGGTTTGCGCAATCTCGATTAGAGACCATGGATGATTCATCGATAAGAACAAGTGTTTTTTTGCTTAATGTCGATTCCTGTTCTTGTTCAATAAGGAAACTCTTTAATGTTTGGGCTTCAATTCCCAGAGCCCTCATTTCTTTTACAGCCTGGTGAGTGGGCGCAACCGCAATTAGTTCAACCTCTTCATGAGTCATTGATTGGGCATGCTTGATGGTATCAATAGCACTGCGAGTCATGGTTGTTTTTCCAGTTCCTGCATACCCCTGAATCATAATAAACTGATCGGATGTAGTCGTGATTAACTCACAAGCTTCTTTTTGGCCTTTGGTAAGATCTGTCAGTTCTAGTTGTTTTTGCGCTTCATCACTGCTCATCAATGGCTTAAGAATGTTAATACCCGCTTTAACATTCTTTATAATCGATTCTTCAAATGCCACCGCTTCTTTGGTGGTCAAAAACTCGTTCCCTCCAGATATTAAGTCGCCACTGTTTATGGCATTACCCAGGACGTTATCTATTTCATTAAGACCTGCTTTTCCAATAGCCTGATGAACGGCCACTTCAAGTAAATCTGATCGAGTAAAGGCTGCCTCTCGTTCTGAAAGGTGAGCAATTGCAAAGTGCAGCGCTTTTTCCGCATCACTTTTTTGGGGTTTTTTAGCGGTTAATAGGGTTAAGGCCTGCTCTAGTGAACTGAGTAGATCACTCGTGGTTCTATGGTCAATAATCTGTGCACCATGATTTGTTTTGGCGGCATCCAAAGTCAGCGATATCGCGGAGGATTTTGTCGCACTTTTCATGGCAAATCGATTTGCCTTGTCCACATTATCCGTAATAATCATTACGTTTTCTTTACTGGATTCGCATAAAAGCGACATGGTATTTTGTTTGAGCGCATAGGCTGGCAGTGTCATAATGGTTTGTTTCACGGGTTTAAGATCATCGGAATACATGGTTTTGGCATAGGCATGGCTCAATGGGAAATGCTTTTCGTTACTCGTGATAAGATGAATGCTTCTTTTCCCATCTCTTATTTTTATTCCATGTCGGGTAAATGCAGTAACCTCATATTGGTTTCCTATTTTTAATCCTTCAAAGGATAAACTGGCAGTGGCCACTAATTGATCCCCGATTCCTACCGATAAAGGTGTTTGTTCATAAATCTGCATGGAATCTGTAATATTTTTAGCAGCAAGTAGTGATCTTGCCCCATTGGAATTACGAACAATCAATTGATTGTCTTTTTCATTAATACCGAGTACCGTGAATTTTTTTGATTCCGTACGGGTGTTATGGATTAATATCCAATTGGACTGATAACTTTTAGCCAGTTTTTTTTCACTGAGGGTCAAGGGAATACGGGTTAATGTATTTATAGTCTTTTCATCTGATGAAATCTCTCCCTGCTCTTTTAACTGAGTACGGATTGCTTCATTGACTTCTTTAGCTTCGAGCTTTGAGACAGTAAAGACTTTTGTATTTTGCCTCTGGATTACTGGCAAGTTACAGTACATTTGCGCTGTTTTAAGAATACGTCCCTCAACGGTTTGGGCTTCTATAAGATTGATGCTGGTGGCCGGCACCTTTCTGTCATCAACCTCAAATGATTTTATACAGGCTTTATCAAGCAAGTCGGGAATATCGGATTTAAAGCCAGACAGAGATTGTGATTTTTCCAGAAAAATGACCTTGGCACATCGCTTATCGGCAATAGATAATAAAGTATTCATCTCGTCAGGAGCCAGGCGCTGTGCTTCATCCACAATCAGTACTTCGCGCTCCTTTTTACTATGAAAAAAGGGCAATTTATGTTCTGAACCATGACGATAATTAAAGCCTGCTACTGTTTCACACAAATCCTGTTTCCCAATAGATAAAATCCATTGCCACAGTGTAGGCGCTGATTTGGCCATATCCTTATTGATTGTATTGGCAGAAAAAGCAGAGGGACAAAGGATACGAATTATTTTGGAATCCTGTGAATAATCAATTAAAGTACTTAAAAGCTCACGCGAGGTAGCGCTTTGCTGCTTGATGCGTACAACTCCATCTTTATTAAATAAGGCTTGAGTTACTGCCTTTTGAATGGACTCATTATCGGTGAGTTTGCACACTTTATCCATATTTCGTTCGATGCCTTTTTTTTGGTGTGTGAAGTTCACGATTTTTTTTATGAGCTCTTGTTCTTTGTTAATGAGCTTACTCGTTGTAAAAGAGGAGTTTTCTGCATTAAGAGCAATCAGATTTTGTGCATCAATTTCTTGATCAATCCGTGACATCAGCGCTTCAAAGCCCTGTTCACCTAAGGAAAAATAGAGACTTGTCTGTAACACTTCCTGATAGGTAAATGTAAGTTTTTTCTCTTCTAAATGCGCAATTGCATCAAGAACACTTCTATCGAGTTCTTGATTATTGGACATGGCTTCTTTAGGCGTATGCGATTCTTTGGTTTTATCCTTTAAAGTGGCCAGATAGGTGGCAGGATTTACTCCCAGCGCTTCACTTTCTGCTTTCCATCGCATGCGTAATTCCTCTGGGGAAACCACTTCCTTTGACTTTCTTGAATCCAGAGTTGCTCTGTCATATGCTTTTAACGAATTTGAGTGCATCCCTTTAATGTGTTCTTCAACCTGGGTACGGCGTTTAGACATTCGTTCCAGCAATGTCTTATCAAAATGTTTGATTTCAAATAAACCATGGGCATCGCCTGTATGTTCTATTTCGAGCCCCATTTCTTTTAAACCAAGAGCAATTTCAGACCGGTACACAAGCCCTAAAAAGATTTGGTTGTCCATAATCCATTCCATAGTGCCGTGATTACGACTGATATCAGAGGCTAAAGCACGCCACTTGCCATCAAGACGTTCAGTAAAATTCATCAAAAGTGCATGCACATGGAGCTGAGGATCAAGCTCTCGGGAGGTGTCATGGAGGATGGTCGCAAAACACAGATTGCCAGTCTTTTCATACTCCATACCCTCTTTTCCTGATTTGCGTGCTTCGGCAGCTTCCTTCTCAATGAGTTTTAATACCGTTTTTACGGCATTTAAATGCAAATCAATAAACTCTTTATGGCCACAAACCAAACCAAGATAGGACACCGATTTAGGCGCGGAGAAGGTCAGATCATATCCGCCACGATGCTTGATTTCGCCGGATTGGGTTTTGAGGCCAATGACATCGCCGCTCGGTAATGCACCACGAACAACGGCCTCAAGGGATAGTACGTTAACCTCTCCAGAAAGGTTTTGTCGCTCAGCACTTAACCCCACCCATTCGGTGGTCAATTGATTTGAAAAGTAATAATTTTCCTTATCAAAATAATAACCTGGCATTTTAATCGGTTTAACTCGCAGACTTAACAT